>NZ_JAFLMX010000155.1:0-8886 GCF_017849675.1 Alteromonas sp. AO-Serp | reverse complement strand
TGATGTGTTTAAGAGACTGAAGAAATATTAGTTAAAGAGTGTTGCACTTTTTGCAACACAGTGTAGTGAAAACTGCGGTTGACATATAGACGTCTATACGGCAAATTGCTTGTATGAAAAAGATTCTACTTACTCGCACCACCATTATGTTAATTACCACCTTAAAAAGGGCGGTCGCTGACTAGTGCAAGTAAGCAAAAGACAACGAAAGCCCGCCTAACACAGAGCGGGCTTTTTTTTACACACGTTTTAGCATGCGTAACCTTAAGGAGCAGCATATGAAAGTCTTAAAGTTTGGGGGTTCTTCTCTAGCCGATGCACCGCGATACATGCGCGTTATGGAGATTAGCACGGCGACCCACCAAACCGACGGTGCTGCGGTTGTACTCTCTGCCCCAAAGGGGGTAACGAACGCGCTTTCACTACTATGTGAACAAGCAGCCGCGGGTGAAGATTTCCAGCCGTTATTCAATAAGTTGAACGACACGGTTACCGGCATCGCCAACAACCTAAACGAAGAACTCGACGGGTTTGCACATGCAAGCGTGGTAGAATTCATTAATAGTCACCTTTCCGTATTAAAACAGCACCTTGAAGGTATTAAGCTGCTTGGTGTTGCACCTGATAATGTCGCTGCCGGTATTCTAAGTATTGGTGAGTACATCTCGGTGACGCTTTTTAGCGCTATGCTATCTGCTAAAGGTATTGCTAATCGCGTTATCGACCCGGTTAAGTATGTGCTGGCCGAAGGCGATTACCTAGACAGCATTGCCGATGTGTCGCTTAGTAAAGCCCGCTTTTCAGATGTGCCTACTGACGGCAGTGAATTTCTTGTCATGCCGGGGTTTGTTGCTGCTAACGAAGCGGGCGAGAAAGTCACGCTTGGGCGTAACGGCTCAGACTATTCAGCGGCCATTTTAGCGGCGTGTATAGACGCAAATTGCTGTGAAATTTGGACAGACGTAGACGGTGTTTATAACGCTGACCCGAATCAAGTTGAAGGGGCAGTGCTGTTAGACAAGCTTACCTATCAAGAAGCGATGGAGCTATCTTATTTCGGTGCTAAGGTGCTTCATCCGAAAACTATCGGTCCTATTGCCCAACACCACATCCCTTGTTTGATCAGAAACACACTAAACCCAGCTGCGCCAGGTACGCTAATCAGCAATGAAAAAAGCGAGGTGTGGACGTCAGTTAAAGGTATTTCACAGCTTGATAACGTCACCATGTTTAACGTTGCAGGCCCTGGCCTTAAAGGCATGGTAGGTATGGCAAGTCGTGTGTTTGAGGTGATGTCGAACGCCAATATTTCAATAAGCCTTATTACCCAGTCTTCTTCAGAATACTCAATCAGTTTCTGTATCCAAAGCAAAGACGCCAGCCGAGCGTTAACGCTTCTTGAAGATGCGTTCGCGCTAGAGCTTCAAAATCAATTGCTAGATCCTATTGAAGTGCGTCATGACCTAGCCATTGTTACTTTGGTTGGTGACGGTATGCGTCAAACCAAAGGGTTGGCTGCGCGTTTCTTTAACTCGCTTGCCCAAGCGCGCGTAAACAACGTAGCCATTGCTCAAGGCTCTTCAGAGCGCTCTATTTCAACGGTAATTGAAAGTAAGCGTGCTAAGAAAGCAGTAAAAGTCATTCACCAGAATTTTTTCTCTGACCGCCATACCATCGACGTGTTCCTAGTAGGGTGTGGCAATGTGGGAACCGAACTGCTAGGTCAAATTGAAAAACAACAGCCTGCGTTGTTAAAACGCAACGTGCAGCTGCGAGTTTATGGTATTGCAAATAGCCGTAAGCTGCTGTTAAACAGCCAAGGTATTGATTTAAGCGGTGACTGGAAAGCGGCACTTGAATCGGCAAGCGAAGGATTAAGCGTTGAACGCCTGCATCAGTTTGCCAACGACAATAGTCTGGTAAACCCGGTGATTGTTGACTGTACTAGTCACGAAGCGATTGCACAGCAATATGTAGATATGATGGAAAGCGGTTTTCACGTGGTAACGCCAAATAAAAAGGCGAACACGAGCGCAATGTCTTACTACCGTAAGCTTCGCAAGACCGCGCAATCGACAAATCGTCAGTACCTTTACGAAACCACTGTCGGCGCAGGGCTACCGGTTATTGATAACTTGCAAAAGCTATTCAGCGCCGGCGACACCTTACACCGCTTTGAAGGAATTCTATCGGGCAGTTTGTCTTATGTATTTGGCAAACTTGAAGAGGGCATGAGCCTGTCGCAAGCGACACAAACGGCTAAAGACAACGGTTTCACAGAGCCTGATCCGCGCGATGACTTAAGCGGCATGGACGTAGCGCGCAAGCTGCTTATCATGGCTCGTGAAGCTGATTTAGCGTTAGAACTATCTGACATTGAAATTGAGTCTGTACTGCCAGAAGGCTTTGCTGAAGACTGTTCAATTGACGAGTTTATGCAGCAGCTGCCAGAGTTAGATGCGTCGTTTGGTGAAAAGGTTGAAGCGGCTAAAGCAGAAGGTAAAGTACTTCGTTATATCGGCAGCATTGAAGACGGAAAATGCAAAGTAAGCATTCAGGCTGTACCGGCAAGTAACCCTCTTTCGCAGGTAAAAGACGGTGAAAACGCGCTGGCGATTAACAGTGACTACTATAGCCCAATCCCTTATGTAATTAGAGGATATGGAGCAGGTGGTACGGTAACAGCAGCAGGGGTGTTTGCTGACATTCTGCGTACTATGCCGTGGAAGCAAATGGCGCACTAAGGGCTAAATAACGCTTAGCTTGCTTAGCGTAGATAGGCGGCTAAAGTAAGATATTCGAAGGTGTGACTTAGGCCAGTAATGTTGTGGCATCGATTTAAAGCGCTAATTTATTGAGCTAATTTGAAGCGCTAATATAAAGAGCACGCCACAAGCGAAGTAAGAGTAATAATATGAAAGCATTCACGGCCTTCGCGCCGGCATCAATTGGAAATGTGAGCTTAGGCTTTGACGTACTGGGCGCAGCGCTTGCGCCCGTTGATGGCACTAAGCTAGGTGATGAAGTTGAAATAAAGGCGGCTGAGTCATTTTCACTAGAAACGGTGGGGCGCTTTGCTCACAAACTCCCGGGCGATGCAGACAGTAATATTGTAACCAAGTGCTATCACTATTTCTGTGAGCAAATGGAAAAGGCTGGAAAAACAACCTCTCCTGTTGCGCTTACGCTTCATAAAAACCTTCCAATAGGCAGCGGGTTGGGTTCAAGCGCAAGCTCTATAGTGGCAGCGTTTGCAGCGCTAAATGCTTACTTCGACACCCCGTTCGATGAAGATACTCTGCTTATAATGATGGGCGAATTAGAAGGCCAAATAAGCGGTAGTATTCACTATGATAATGTTGCTCCCTGTTACTTAGGTGGTATGACGTTAATGACAGGTAGCGATGCGCCTGTCACGCTGTCGTTGCCGTTAAACGACGAATGGTACTATGCCGTTTGTTATTCAGGCATTAGCGTATCAACGGCGGCTGCTCGCGATATCTTGCCTAAACAGGTGGAAATGGCGACGGCACTAACCTTTGGTCGACAGCTAGGTGTGTTTGTACACGCCTTACATGTAGGTAACTTTGATTTGGCAGCATCGGTAATGAACGATGTCATAGCCGAACCTTACAGAAAATCGCTACTGCCTGGCTTTGATGACGCTCGTGCGTTTAGTGAGCAAGCGGGTGCGCTCGCTTTTGGTATTTCTGGCTCGGGACCTACGGTTTTTGCCGTGTGTCCAAGTAAAGCGCAGGCGGAAAAAGTCGCCGCCTATTTAACAGAGAACTACATTCAAAATGAAGATGGCTTTAGCCATGTGTGCCAAATACCAAGCCAAGGCACCATTGTTTCTTAAGGTACATAGCTTTTTAAGGTACATGGTTTCTTAAAGGCAAATGATTTCCTAAAAGCACAATAATTTTTTAAAAGATTAAAAGGGCAGAGTACTTGCCCACATAAAAAGGTAACAGCAAGTGGAATTGGTAAATTTAAAAGATTCATCGGACACAGCAAATTTTGCTGAAGCCGTTAAGCGGGGCTTAGGTAAAAACCAAGGGCTTTATTTTCCAGAGCATATTCCTACCCTAGACAATATTGACGAATTGTTGGAAAAGCCATTTGTAGAGCGCAGTATTGAAGTACTTCGCGCCCTTATCGGCGATGAGCTGAATAATGGCGAGCTAGAAGAAATTGTTCAGACCGCATTTGCTTTTGGTGCACCAGTTGAGCAGGTCAACGATAACGTATACTGCTTAGAGCTTTTCCATGGCCCAACGCTGGCGTTTAAAGATTTTGGCGGCCGCTTTATGGCGCAAACCCTGTCGCGTATTAGCGAAGGGAAGCCAGTTACCATTCTAACAGCGACTTCAGGTGATACCGGCGCAGCGGTTGCACATGCATTTCACGGCATCGACAATATCAACGTGGTTATTTTGTTTCCAAAGGGCAAGATTAGCTCGCTGCAGGAAAAGCTATTCACTACGCTAGGCGGTAATATTCATACCGTTGCTGTTGAGTCAGACTTTGACGCATGCCAATCACTCGTAAAAACCGCGTTTGACGACCCTGACGTACGTGAAGGCCTTCACCTGAACTCAGCAAACTCAATCAACATCAGCCGTTTACTAGCGCAGGTTTGCTATTACTTTGAAGCAGTAAGTCAGTTGCCAAAAGAGAAACGAGACCAACTCGTTATTTCAGTACCTAGTGGTAACTTTGGTAACCTTACGGCTGGCATGATTGCTAAATCGTTAGGTTTACCTATAAAGCGTTTTATCGCAGCAACTAACTTAAACGACACGGTACCTCGATACCTTAAAACCGGCGAGTGGGAACCTAAGGCGACGGTTGCGACCATGTCTAACGCAATGGATGTGAGTCAGCCTAATAACTGGCCGCGAATAGAGGCGCTTATTGAGCGTGGCTATATCGACAAAGCGTGTCTTAAAGGTGAGATGGTTGACGAAGAATATACGCAGCTTGCTATGCGTCAATTAGCGCAACAAGGCTATACCAGCGAGCCACATGCCGCGATTGCCTATCGCGCAGTAAGTCATGACTTAGAAGACGGCGAAATTGGTTTGTTCTTAGGAACAGCGCACCCGGCTAAGTTCAGAGAAACCGTTGAAAACGTGCTAGGTAATCCAATCAGCTTACCGAAAGCGTTGGCCGATGTAGCAGGCGAAGACAGCTTAGCGGTAGACTTGCCAGCGTCTTACGATGCACTTAAGCAGCATATGATAGATTTGCTTAAGTAATGACACCCTCGGCTACAACATGGCAAAGCGCGCTTGGTGATGAAAAGCAAAAAGACTATTTTGTTACGTTGCTTGAGCGCGTGAAGCACGCTCGTGAAGCGGGAAGCGTTATCTACCCGCCTCAGTCTGACGTATTCAATGCGCTTAAATACACGCCGCTAGACGAAGTAAAAGTCGTGATCTTAGGTCAAGATCCGTACCACGGTCCTAATCAAGCCCATGGACTTTGTTTTTCAGTAAAAGCTGGCGTTAAAACACCGCCATCGCTTAAAAATATGTACAAAGAGCTGTTGTCTGACATTGATGGTTTCACCGAGCCTAATCACGGCACGCTGACGTCGTGGGCGGAGCAGGGCGTATTGCTACTTAATACTGTATTGACCGTTGAGCAGGGCAAAGCACATAGCCACGCGAAATGGGGATGGGAAACCTTCACCGATAAGGTTATCGATGTAGTCAATGAGCACTGCCAAAACGTTGTGTTTCTTCTGTGGGGAAGCCATGCGCAAAAGAAAGGTAAGCACATTAACCGTGAAAAACACCACGTTTTACATGCGCCTCATCCGTCGCCACTCTCAGCACACAGAGGCTTTTTAGGTTGCAAACACTTCAGCCAAACAAACGAATACCTTATTGCTAAGGGCAAAGAACCCATTAATTGGCAGGTATAGTACTGGCAGGAATAGCAGCTAGCCACTCAGCAAGTGTGATTGCCCCATTCAGCGCCCTATCAATAGCTAGCTCACTAGATAAATGCCTAAATAGCTATGAGACCATGTTATGCGGTCTGGCCGCAATTAGGCACAGAGCATATTCCTTAGCTAATACGCTAATACATAGAGCCAGCGAAGAGACACCATGCTTGCAAGTGAAGCATTTACAGCACGCTAGAAAGTAAAAAGGCCGCCTGTGTAACAGGCGGCCTTCGTTTTATCTTTCCAGTGTCTCTAGCTCGTACTCGAAACCACAGTCGAGTTCGGCCAGTTCTTTTTCTAATTTGTAGCGATCTTGTAGCGCCTCGATTTCTCTCCACTTACGTTTTTTGCTTTTGGTTTTTGCTGGGCTTGCTTCGATGTCTAACATGGCAAATAGATCTGATTTATCCACTGGGATCTCCTTTTTATACCACTACAACTAATACAGAGTTTTTGTTTTTAATTCCCTCTGTACAATTTTGTATCACAGCCGCCACTAAAATAAAATAGTTTAATTTACCTTTTATTAACAAATTGTGACGATATGATGACAACGGTAAGGAAATGTCCAGTGTGTTTAAAGCGTGAACAATAACTGTATGTAATTGATCCTATTTGTTTTGTTAGTAATCAATTGTACAGTGTTACGGATATCAAAAATGTCTGTCGTATTGTTGATGAAAACCGCAACAAAAAACGGCTAGCTTCCGAAAAAGCTAGCCGTTCAGTTTGTTATTTGCACCAATTGGGTGATTTTAAATCACCTCGCATTCCTTATTTTGGTGCATTCGCTGCTCTGAATTTGGCAATCAATTGTTGTGTTGAAGCGTCGAAATTATCTTTGTCTGCCTCGCCTTGAATGCCTGCAAGTACTTGGTTTCCTAATACTTTACCTAACTCAACGCCCCATTGGTCGAATGAGTTAAGGTTCCAGATAACACCCTGAACGAATACCTTATGTTCATACATTGCAACCAGCGCGCCAAGTGTTTTAGGCGTAAGGCTATCAAACAAGAAAGTATTGCTAGGCTTGTTGCCAGGCATGGTTTTATGAGCGGCCAAGCGTTTGCGTTCAGCGTCGTCTAGGCCTTTACCGTCAAGGTCTGCATAACACTCTTCAAAGGTTTTACCCTGCATTAGTGCCTGGGTTTGACCAAAACAGTTAGACGCAAGCATAGCGTGATGCGTGTCGTCCTGGTTAGGAACGTTAAGTGGCAACATGAAGTCTGCTGGGATAACGCCAGAACCTTGGTGAATAAGCTGATGGAAGCTATGCTGGCCGTTTGTACCTTCACTGCCCCAAATAATTGGGCCAGTAGGGTAATCTACGTGCTCACCTTCTTGCGTCACTTCTTTACCATTACTTTCCATATCTAACTGCTGTACGTAAGCTGGTAAGCCGCGAAGATAGTGATAGTAAGGTAATAAAACGTGTGATTGCGCGTCGAAGAAGTTTCTGTACCACACACCTAACAGTGCAAGTAGAACAGGCATGTTTTCTTCTAGCGGTGCGGTTGTGAAATGGGTGTCCATGTCAAACGCACCTTCAAGTAAGCCTTTGAAGTTTTCAAACCCAAGGGCTAGCGAGATGGGCAGGCCAATGGCAGACCACAGTGAGTAACGACCGCCAACCCAATCCCACATAGGGAAAATATTGTCGGCGCTAATACCAAACTCGGTGGCTGCTTTAACGTTTGAAGACACGGCTACAAAGTGTTTAGCAATATCTTCTTGTGTACCGCCAGACTTTAAGAACCAGTCTTTAGCCGTAAGTGTATTTTGAAGCGTCTCTTGGGTAGAGAAAGACTTTGACGACATGACCACCAAAGTTTCTTCAAAATCTACGCTAGATAGCACATCGTGAATGTGGCAACCATCAACGTTGGCAACAAAGTGAACTTTCACGGCATCAACGGTATGCGGCTTAAGTGCCTCGGTCATAATCTTAGGACCAAGGAACGAACCACCAATACCAATTGCCACAATGTGCTTGATAGGCTTGCCGGTATAACCTTTGTGTTCACCGCTATGAACCGACGCGGTAAACGCTTCAATTTTTGCAAGCGTAGCATGCACTTCAGGCATTACGTCTTCGCCATCTACCAGTACTTTACGGTCTGAGAAATTACGAAGTGCGGTGTGAAGCACAGCGCGACCTTCTGTTGAGTTAATCTGCTCACCAGAAAACATCGCGTCGCGAAGGGGTTCTAGTTTGCACGCTCGGGCAAGGTCGAATAGTCCTTTAAGCGCTTCATCATTTACACGGTTTTTTGAGTAATCAAGAAAAATACCGCAGGCTTCAAGTTGCATCTTGTCCGCTCGATTTGCATCTTGTGCAAACCAGTCGCGCATGTGCGCATCTTTTACCGTTGCAGCATGTTCAGACAGCTTTTTCCATTCAGGAAGAGAAGTTAAAACACTCATTGTTTCAATAGCCCTTACGCGCTTAGTTTTTCGCGAAGCATGGTTTCAAGTTTTTCCTGATCTGCGGCGAAGTTGCGGATGCCTTCAGATAGCTTTTCGGTTGCCATTGCATCTTCGTTCATTGCCCAGCGGAATTCGCTTTCTGTTAAGCGGTCACCTGGTGTTTTTGTAGCGCCATTGTCTTTAAGTTTAACCTCTAGATCGCCAGGCTCGTTTGCCAGTTCTTCTAGCAGTGCTGGGCTAATGGTTAGACGATCACAACCTGCTAACGCTTGAATTTCACCAATGTTACGGAAGCTTGCACCCATTACTACGGTATTGTAGCCGTGCTCTTTGTAGTAGTTGTAAATTTTAGTTACAGATACTACGCCTGGATCTTCATCTGGTGCGTAAGACTCAGTACCGGTCGCTTTTTTGTACCAGTCTAAAATGCGCCCTTCAAATGGAGAGATAAGATAATCACCGGCCTCTGCACAAGCTTGTGCTTGGGCGAAGCTGAATAGAAG
>NZ_JAFLMX010000263.1:0-24190 GCF_017849675.1 Alteromonas sp. AO-Serp | reverse complement strand
TTCCATCAGGGCAGGCTGATAGAATATGCAGACAGCGATACGCTGTTTACTATGCCAGAGAAGAAGCAAACCGAAGACTACATAACGGGGCGATATGGATAAGGTAGCAGTAGGTGTGTGTTCTCACATGGTTTTGTACCGCAATGCTGAAGTTTGGCAAGACGTAGCGGTTTGTCACGATAGTTCTGCCACAGGTAGCGGCACGATTGATTGTCGTTATTCGTTATGCTTACGCCGCGAGGAGAAAACACCATGCGACAGGTAGCCTTAAACACGCATATTTCGGGTACGTTCAATATTGAGTTGGAAAACTTGCGTAACTCGGTATTAACCATGGGGGGCGAAGTTGAACAGCAGCTGGTGGATACGTTAAAAGCGGTAAAGCACAATCATGCCGCTCTGGCTGAAAAAGTGGTGTTGAACGACTTAAAAATTAACTCCATGGAAATTCAAATTGACGAAGAGTGCTTGCGCATTATTGCAAAACGTCATCCTACCGCCAGCGATCTACGTTTAATTATGACCATTTCCAAAGCCATTACCGATATAGAGCGAATGGGCGATGAAATCGAGCGTATTGCTAAACTGGTAACGCGCAATAAGTTGCCGAGCTCAGATACCATTAAGAGCAGCATGTTACTTATTGGCGAGCGCGTGGCCGCCATGATGCGCGGCACATTCGACGCTTTTGCTCGTCAGGATGAGGCTGCGGCATTAGAAGTGTACGACCAAGACAACCGCATTGATAGTGAATACAAGCGTCTGCTGTCGTATACCACCTCCGAAATGCAGAAAAGTACCGATGACATGCAGGATTGGTTGGATGTTTTGTGGGCAATGCGCTCGTTAGAGCGTATTGGCGATAGATGCAAGAATGTGTGTGAGTATGTGGTTTATCTTACTCGGGGTACCGATGTTAGGCATACACCGTTGGAAAATATGCAACAAAAATTGGAAGATTTGACGTAATCCTGTCCAAATGGTCAGTACGATTTTGCGTATTGATATTCAAATATGGATACATGCGAAATTTATTTGTCATAAAACTGAAATATTTGGTGGATTTATCATCGCATTCAAATAATTCCGCATACTTTTATCGTTTTTCAGTGATTTTCGCTATGGCTTCTAACATGATTACGTTATCATGCGCCGCAGCCAAGAACAGATCGTGCAAAATTTAATCGAACCTTATGATAAAACACAATTTGTCTTTAACTTCATTCTCTAGCCTTTGTGGTGAAGAGATCATGCTACTTACTCAAGTAGCGTCCAGCCTAAATCGCGTTTAGATCGGGAGCGATTATCCGTGGAATTTTTTGAAAGTTATGGCCTAATTCTTATAATCCTTGCCGCCGGCGTTGGTTTCGTCATGGCATGGGGTATTGGAGCGAATGACGTTGCCAACGCAATGGGTACGTCAGTAGGTTCTAAAGCTTTAACCATAAAACAAGCCATTATCATTGCAATGATATTTGAGTTTGCCGGCGCCTACCTAGCAGGTGGCGAAGTAACGTCTACCATTCGAAAAGGGATTATCGACTCAACCTATTTTATAGACATACCTGAATACCTTGTATTAGGCATGATCTCATCACTACTTGCAGCTGGAATCTGGCTGGCAGTAGCGTCATGGTTGGGGTGGCCTGTATCTACAACTCACTCAATTATCGGTGCAATCATTGGTTTTACTGCCACTGGCGTCAGCATGGACGCAGTAGCATGGGACAAAGTGGGTGGTATTGTTGGTAGTTGGGTAGTAACCCCCGCTATTTCAGGCATCATTGCTTATCTTATTTTCATGAGCGCGCACAAGCTCATTTTCCAAACTACCTCTCCGTTTGCAAATGCTAAGCGTTATGTGCCGTTCTATATGGCATTAGCGGGCTTTGTGATGTCGCTTGTTACTATCAAGAAAGGCCTTAAGCACGTTGGTTTAGAGCTAAGCGCTGTTAACGGATATGTGCTGGCGATTGCTATTGCCGTAGCGTTGGGCTTCTTGGGTAAATGGTTTATCGGCCGTATGAAGTTCAGCGGTTCTGAAGATGCAGATCTACAGGCGGCTAACGTTGAGAAAGTATTCGCACTGCTAATGGTAGTAACAGCCTGTTGTATGGCGTTTGCCCACGGTTCAAATGATGTAGCTAACGCTATTGGGCCATTGGCTGCGGTAGTTAGCGTAGTAAGTAGTGGCGGCGAAATTAACTCTAGCACTACGCTTGCACCTTGGATCCTTCCTCTTGGTGGTTTAGGTATTGTTGCGGGTCTTGCGCTATTTGGACATCGCGTTATCAAGACCATTGGTCAAGGTATTACACACTTAACACCAAGCCGCGGTTTTGCAGCAGAACTCGCTGCAGCGTGTACGGTAGTTATCGCATCAGGTACGGGTTTACCTATTTCGACTACCCAAACGCTTGTAGGAGCGGTACTAGGTGTAGGTCTGGCGCGTGGTGTATCAGCGCTTAACCTAGGCATAGTGAGAAATATCGTCGTATCGTGGATTGTTACGTTGCCTGCGGGCGCAATCCTCTCGATTATCTTCTTCTACATTCTTAAAGCGTCGTTTGGCGTAGCGTAAAACACAGCGCTTACAAACGTTCGTATTAAGCGAAAAAAATTAAAAAAGGCCGTGCTTGAAGTGAAGCACGGCCTTTTTGTTTGTTGAGTTTCTTTGATAAGCGTTTGCTTAACAATCTAATCAATAGAGATAGGCGTTTCAAAGCCACGGGGTTTAACGCCCACAACGGCGCACTTAAGCTGATGGATAGTTTCTTCTGCGGTGTCACCCATGATGTAGCCAGGCACGCCTAAACGTGCCACTGTGCCCATAACAATAATGTCGGTATCAAGGGATGTGGTAGTGGCTGCAATTTCTCTTCGAGGGTAACCGTGAACAATGTGCTTCTGAGGTTTCAAATACTCTAATACATTGTCATCCAATTCATTGCCTAGTTCTTCAAGCAATTTGTCTAGTTCCGATTCACGCTCGGCATGGATTTTTGCAAGATCGGTTTCCATTCTGTCGTTATCAACCGATATAAACCCGTCTCTTGCGATGTTCTCAGGAACCGCATCGAAAACGTGGACAATGTGCAGCTGTGCAAATTCTAGCAAGGCTATTTGGCTTGCGTGACGCAAAATATCGCGATTAAGATCGCGCCTAATAGACACTTCATGCTGAGGATAGTGATAGTTCAAATCCAGTGCTGCAACTACGTTTTTGTACTGACTGCGAGGCTTGTGGTTAATGATCCAAACCGGGCAAGGGCATTTGCGGAATAAACGCATATCTAAGCTTCCGAATAACTTATCTAGAAAGCTCTCTTCTGCCCGTTTAATTACTAGATCGATATTGTTCTTTTTTACATAACGCACAACGTCAATAAGCGGCTGACCTACCGTTACCGCGGTAGACACAGGATAGTGTTTTCCCCAGCTTTCCGCTTGTTCTTTTAACCAATGCTGGGCTTGGGTTTCCATGGTTTGCTGAGAATCAACATAAGAGAAAGACTCCATGACCATACTGGCGTTGGGCGGCAAAGATTCTAACGAAAGCATAATGGTAAGCGAGGCTTGGTGCGCTTTGGCGATATGCAGTGCTTGGGCTACCGTATCATCTTGACGATGAGAGTCGCTTAATACACATAAAATGTTCTTATAATGTCCTTTCATACTGCCCTCAATAGTTAATCGCTTTATTGACTGAATGATACAAGAGCGGGTCTTACTTCGCTGTAAAAATATGTTGCGTATAATGCTTTAATTTAATCCTAACGCTACTTATGGGGGCTTTCCAGCGGGAAATGTCAAATTCTCAAAAGCTTCTTATAGATTGCACAATAAACAGAATTATCTACCTCTTTTTTAGATGTTGTATACGTACAGCTGCGAATAATAGAAGATCGCTATCGTTAACCATGGGTATCAACCCTAGGCGCTATTTAATCTTTATGTTAGATTAATCCAATATTTTTTAATCCCTTTTTAAATAATTGTGAGATGCCCATGAAATGGCCTAATCTTAAGCACCTGCACTATTTGGTGACGCTACATCAAGAGCAACATTTTCACCGTGCTGCACAGCGCTGTAACGTAAGTCAGTCAACATTGAGTACGGCCATTCAGAACCTTGAAGAGCACTTCGGAAGCCAACTTCTTGAGCGTGAACATAAAACCTTTGTGTTTACATCGTTGGGACTAGATATTGTTGAACGCAGTAAAGTGCTACTTCAGGAAGCGGGAGAGCTGGTTGAGTATGCGCAAAACGCGGGCAATTGGCAGCGAGGCACCTTAAAACTAGGTGTTATTCCAACCATTGCGCCGTTTCTTTTTGAAGGCATGATGGGGGCGTTTTCTGCATTTTTACCCGAGATTAACCTGGAAATGCAGGAAGACACGACGGAGAAGTTGCTACAGCAGTTGACCGACGGCAGATTAGACTTACTTATTCTAGCGTTGCCAATGGAAACACCAGGGTGTAAACAGATGGTCTTGGGGCATGACCCGTTCCATCTTATTGCGCACAAAGATATGGCTGAGCAACTACCTAATCCTGTCGACATTTCAACTTTGCCGAAAAAGAGTATTTTCTTACTACAGCAAGAGCACTGTATGACCGGGCATGCGGTAAGTGCGTGCAATCTTCAGCACAGCGACCACATTAGCAGCGTAGCGGCAAGCAGCTTATATACCTTGGTGCAGTTAGCGAATAGCAAAATGGGCTACACCTTCTTACCTGAACTTGCGATAAACCAGTCTATTCTTGAGCACACAGGTCTTAAGAGCTTCCCCGCTGAAGAGCAGGGGTTTCGTGAGATTGGCTTAGTATGGCGTTCAGGCACTACACGTATGCAGCTGTTTCGTCGTATCGGTGAAATTATCTCGCCACTGTTGCCTATTCCTACACTAAAATAACCTTGGCGCTGAGTGCGCTACCTTTCATATTTAGCTAAAGCGGTTAAGCCTGCAGGTTCAGCCGCTTTTTTATTGCTGACATCAAGTATCGTCTTGTGCACCAACAACAAAGAAGTTCTTCATCCTTCGCTTAAAGCACAGTTTCATTGGCGTTATTCCCTAAATGACAATTTATTTATCAATTAAACAAACTTTTTTGCAAAGCTTATCGACTTAATGGTTAAGTAAAAAAACAGAGCGTAAAAACGGGGAACGGCGTGTTTAATAAACGAGATGAAAAACTCGTGGAACAGGCATTAAAGGGTAATAAAAAAGCGTGGGTTACGCTTATATCTCGATACGAAACCGCTATGTATCAATACGGTATTCGAATGACAGGGAATAGCCATGATGCAGCAGATTTAATGCAGGAGATTTTTATCTCTGTGTTTCGCAGTCTTGCCTGTTTTAAAGGTGAGGGCAGTTTTAAAAGTTGGCTCTATCGCATTGCCCACTGTCGCTGCGTTGAACTGTATCGCAAGCGAAAGCCGCATTCTGACATTGACGATATACAGGCGCCACTTTGCGGTGCGCCATGCCCTGAAATGCAGCTTTATAGCGACAGAGAGAGTAGAGCATTAACGCAGGCTATGCAGACCCTACCTTTGGGCCAAAAGGCGGTGGTGGAATTGAAATTCTTCGGCCACTTCACGTTCGAAGAAATTGCACAGCAAATGGATATCTCAGTAAATACCGCTAAGTCGCGACTTTACGCAGCCTTGGCAAAGTTGAAGTTGGAGTTGGAATAATGACCTTATATGACAAAGAAGCCTTATTCTCAGCTTATCTGGACAACTCGCTTGATAGCGAGCAAGAAAAGCAGTTTAACGCGTTGTGTGATTCAGATGCTGAGTTCGCGCAGGCGGTAGAAAATAGCGCCCGTTTGAACAGCGCAAGTGCAAGCTTCGTTGCTCCGGCACTTCCCCAGTGGGACAAAGAACAGACCTTTTTTAAGAAAGATGAACCACGTTCGCTGTCGTCTTGGTTTAGCTTGCCAGGGTGTGCCATGGCCATGTCGGCCTGTGCGCTGGTAGCCGTACTCACCGGCGCAAAGCTGTCGTATAGCGATAACGGTATAGCGCTTACGTTTTCAAACAAAAGCGCCAACGCAGTGGATGAAATGGTTGAGCAGCGCGTTACGCAAGAAGTTGCTAAAGCTTTAAGTGAGCAACGTGATTTCTATCAACAAGCGAACCAAACACTATTCAAAGAATACGCACAGGCGCTATCTACACAGCAGCAACAAAGCAGCGCAGAGCTTACTAAGTACTTGTTAGCGTCGAGTAGAGAAGAACGCAAACACGACTTTGCCGAGCTTATTAAATTTATCAACGAGCAGCGTATTGACGATCAAAGATTCTATGCTCGCCAATTTACGCGTCTACAGGATGAAATTGATGACATTGAAATAGGGTACAGCGCGGTAAGTTTACCTAACAGCCGTTCTGAGGTGCCATTAACCATGCCGTATGAAACAAACAATCCACAATCGTCGCTAGATGATTAATGTAATTAGGTGAAATTATGAAACGTTTATTAACTGCTTTACTACTTTGCTCTGCTGCTGGTGGTCTTGCGAACGCACAAAGTGCGCAAAAATATGACACGCTATCGAATGAATTAGAAATAATGTCTGGGGTACTCAAAACGTCCTTACGACAAAATGCCGCAACTGATTCTTGGAGAGTGAGTCAAATTGAAACCAGCTATCTTGCTGGGCAGGGGGCGGTATTTACTTTTTCAGTAAGAGGCCAAAGCGGTAACTGGGTACGAGAGATAGAAACGCTGGTAGAAGGATTAGTTGCCACCGTACCACCTGCACCGCCTGCACCACCAGTTCCGTCTGCAAATTCGTTTAGTGATGTAGATGACATTGTGTTTGAAGCAGCCAGAGAGTGGGAAGCTTACGCAGAAGAAACCAGCCATCGTTTTTCTCAGGCGTTTGCTGACAACAATAGTCGCTTACGCGACTTGCGCAACATGCAGCGTGAGCTTGCCTGGGAAGCAAGAGAAGTAGAGCGTGAACTGCGAGATATTACTTTTGAATTGCGTCACGCTGACGAGGCGCGAAAAAAAGAATTACTCGCGCAAAAAGAGCAGTCTGGAGAGCAGCTTAAGCAATTAGAAGCGAAAGAAAAAAGCATGAAGGATGAGCTTAAAGCAATTGAAAAAGAGCAGACTAAACAAATGGAGGCGCGTAAAGCGCAGCAGCAGCAAGCTTACAAAACGTTTCTGGCCGGTTTTGAGTCAGGCATGAGCGAGACCTTATGCAGATTTGGGTCAGGCTTACGCGGTCTTCCGGAAAATGAACATATCAGCATGGTGCTGAAAGATTTTGAGATGGACGAGAGTCGAGAGCGCAAAGACCGAATTTATGTATTTACTCGTGCTGATATAGTGCGCTGTGTTCAAGAAAAAATAGACGCGAATAAACTTCTCACCAACGCTAATATTTATCAGTTTTAAATAAATAAGCTCGGCGCACTTATGAGCGCTTTGCTTTGTTAAAACAGCACGCGCGCCTTCGTTAATGAACGTTGATAACGAAGGCGCGCTTTTTATTGGCCTACATTTTAGGTGCAATATGCCCTAATTCTGCTGCCCATGTGAGTTCAGATCTCTTAAGGTTATTTGCCGCACTAGCGCCAAAGCTGTGCAGCGCATTGTAAGCGCTATTAGATGGAACACGGCAATAGTGGCAAAGTGCATAGAATAAAAGGCTACAGCGGTGCTGTGAGCCATCGCAATGTAAGTATATCTTCGCTCCTTCGGTCAACATTTGAGATAGTTCATGAAGGTATTGGTGAAGGTGTACGTCTTCGGTGGGGGACTCTGACGACGGGTGTAAAAAAGGAACCCAAAGCCACTCTAGCCCAGCTGCGACAGAATTGTCGCGTATAACTGGCGCATGTTCTTCACTGGTCTGAACCGTTGCAATATGGGTAACACCCAGTGACTTAAGGCGTTCAAAATCACTTTCAACAGGTTTTTTACCCAGGC
The DNA here is from genome assembly GCF_017849675.1 of Alteromonas sp. AO-Serp. Classification (NCBI taxonomy): domain Bacteria; kingdom Pseudomonadati; phylum Pseudomonadota; class Gammaproteobacteria; order Alteromonadales; family Alteromonadaceae; genus Alteromonas; species Alteromonas sp. AO-Serp. The sequence goes on along the minus strand of NZ_JAFLMX010000263.1, from coordinate 16,234 downwards.
ATATATGCCCTGCGCGTAGAGAGAACCACGCGATATTCGGCTCTACTGTTGGGCTGTCTTCCTTTTTCTCAGCGTCTTGCTTGTTTGTTAGCATAAGTTTTTACATGGTTTTGGCATAGCAGCTTAATTTGGGCCTTTTGTTAAACGACAAAATAATAAATTGAAAAGTAGTGGCAGCTACATCCGCCAATCACGAACATGTGCCAAATTGCATGAGTGTACTTTACCTTTTTTGCCACGTAAAAGCACACGCCTACACTGAAACACAGCCCGCCTGCTACCAATAACCATAGGCCAGCACCGGGAAGGGCGACATAAAGGGGGTAGATAAGACCCAGTGCAATCCATCCCATCAGCAAATAAGTCATCACGGATACCTTTGGGAAACGGTGCTGCGCTACGAGCTTAAACACCACGCCGCCAATCGCCAAGCTCCAGATAATCGCGGTCATAGTAATACCCAACACGCCACCAATTGAAACCAGTAACAATGGTGTGTAAGTACCTGCTATCAATAAGTATATTGCGCTGTGGTCAAATAGCTTAAGCCATCCCTTTGCCTTTTGATGGGAAATGGCGTGATAAAGGGTTGAGCTTAAAAACACCAGAATGAGTGTAGAGCCATAAATAGCTGCAGTGGTTAACGCGAGCGTATCATCCGCTCGATACAACATAAATACCAAACCCACGATAGCGGCAATAAAGCCAACCCCATGACTAATACTGTTCAGCCACTCCTCCAGTACAGAGTAGGCTTTTGCAGGAATGCTTTTTGATTGCGGCACAGCCTGTGTCTGAATCTGTTCTTGGATCATCACAGCTCCTGTTTTTTTATTTCTAAGAATAGTGGGTAGTAAATGCCCTTAAAGCCTCTTGTCGCACTTTCTCGATAAGACAGGCGATCATTTCAGCGACTAGCGCTTTCAATTGAAGCGCGCAGTTCAGCATTTTCCCTACTACGTCCATTAGGACAATTATAGCGCACACTTGTTCGCTCAATGCGAAAATAATAACAGAAAACGTCAAAAATCTGATGACAATCAGATTACAAAAAGAGGTTAAAATACCAATACGCATAGATAATTGCCCACTCACAAGGCGCTGGCAAGTTTCCTAGCAAAGCATGGGAATGCAGGGCTGTATCCGGACTAGTTTAAATCTGCATTCTCGAAACAGCCGCCTAATTTGTCCAGTAGGACTTTTAACGTACGGCTTTCATCTGCAGTCATGCCATTGAGCTTGCAGAGCATTTGCGCAGGCACGTCTTCTGCTATGGCTTTCTTCTCCTTGCCCGTTTCAGTGAGTTGAACGCGCTTAACGCGTTTGTCGGCTTTATCTTTAGTGACAACTAAAAAGCCTTTGTCTTGTAGCTTTTTAAGAATAAGCGACATAGCACCACCGTCTATGGCCGTTCTTTCTAAAAGCTCGGCAATAGTAATGCCGTCATCTTCCCAAAGCGCCATTAAAGTCACATATTGAGGATAGGTAATATCCAGCGCTTTAAGAAGGGGGCGGTAAGCACGAGTGAATGCATTCGACAGCGTATAAAAACGGTGGCAAAGCTGATTTTCCAACTTTAATAATTCTGACATGACGCTTAACCCTTATCGATACGGCTTTTTCTTAATAATAATATTTTGCATACAAATCACTTGATCTACAAGTTGGTTTGGTGATAATTTATTTTGCATGCAAAGTAGTTGTTTAAATAAACCTATGAGGAGAGTAACTATGCATAAACTTCAACAAGTCGTTTATACCGGAAGTGCAACAGCAACGGGTGGTCGTGAAGGAACAGCGAAATCAAGTGATGGTAAGCTAGACCTTAAACTCTCTACACCCAAAGAATTGGGCGGTGCAGGTGGAGAAGGGACGAACCCTGAACAAATGTTCGCAGCGGGCTATTCGGCGTGCTTTATCGGTGCACTTAAGCATGTGGCTGCATCGCAAAAAATTAAGCTGGCCGATGACATTAGTGTAACTGGCAACGTTGCAATTGGACCTATTGAACAAGGCTTTGCTATTGCAGTAAAACTGACGGTAGATTTGGGCGATATGGACAAAGCACAAGCGCAAGGCTTGGTGGAAACTGCGCATCAAGTATGCCCATACTCAAATGCGACCCGCGGTAACATTGAAGTAGATATTAGCCTTGCTTAATTAAACGGCAAACGAGTCAGCGGTTAACGCAGATAGTTAATGCCCTCGTCAGATAGCTACGCCTTCGTCAGATGGCCTAGCTATCCTGCACTTATTCACGTTAACCCTTACTGCTTTTCGAAATATAGCGCAGTTACAACGCAGCTCTTCGAATTAGAGTCGCCAGTCATATAACAGATTGATACACTGAGATCGTATCAATCATCCTTTAGGAAGTTATATGAAAAAATACGGATTACTGGCTACATTCGTATGCGCGCCTGTTTTGTTCGCCTGCAGCGACAACAGCAATGTAGACGCAGCCAAGACAGACAAAGATCAAGCCGTCAGCGTAGGCTCGACTTCAGACACTGAAGCACAAAATGTTGCAGTAGCAAGCCAAGCTGACGCAGCTATTGCCTCTGGGGTAGATTATCACTCCTTCGCGAACCCTAATGAGATTCGGGTTACCCATCTCAGCCTAAACCTAACTGCAAACTTTGAGACCAAGCAGCTTGTTGGCGACGTAACGCTTGATGTAAAGCGTGAAAAGCCCGACAACAACACATTGGTGTTAGATACGCGAGCATTGGACATTCAAAGTGTTACCGTAGACGGTGAAAGTGTTCCTTTTGAAATGGGAGAGGTTGACCCTGATTTAGGTACACCTCTTACGATTACGTTACCTAGTTCCGCAAACGCAGTAACGGTTGCGTATTCAACTTCACCTGAAGCGTCTGGCGTACAATGGTTAACGCCAGCGCAAACTGCAGGTAAAAAGCACCCGTTTCTGTTTACCCAAGCACAAGCTGTTCACGCGCGAAGCTTCATTCCGCTTCAAGACTCACCGCAAGTACGCGTAACCTATGACGCGATCATCAAGACACCTGAAGCGCTGTTGGCGGTGATGAGTGCGTCGAACGATCCTACCACCGAGCGCGATGGTGAATATGAGTTCACCATGCCACAGCCTATCCCTTCGTATCTTATTGCGTTGGCTATAGGTGATTTAGAATTTAAAGCCATGGGTGAGCGTACCGGTGTGTATGCTGAGCCTGCGCTACTTGAAAGTGCAGCGAAAGAATTTGAAGACACTGAGGCGATGTTAGAAGTAACAGAAGAAACCTATGGACCTTACCAGTGGGACCGTTACGATCTATTAATTCTACCGCCGTCATTCCCGTTTGGTGGTATGGAAAACCCTCGTTTGTCGTTTATCACGCCAACGGTTATCGCGGGTGATAAAAGCTTGGTTTCATTGATTGCTCATGAACTGGCGCACAGCTGGTCTGGTAACACGGTAACAAACGCTACATGGCGTGATCTGTGGTTAAACGAGGGCTTCACAACCTACTTAACTTACCGAATTATGGAAATGATCTACGGTCACGATCGTTTTAAAAAAGAAGCGGTGCTCGGTTATCAAGACCTGGAGAATGATGTAGCTGCATTAGAGGAAAATGATGAGATCCTGGCTATCGACCTTCGTGGTCGTAATCCGGACGATGTTTTCTCAAATATTCCCTATGAGAAAGGCGCACTGTTCTTACGTGAAATTGAACAAAAGATTGGCCGAGAAAACTTTGATGCTTTCTTAATGCAGTACTTTAAAGACTTTGCTTTTAAGAGCATTACTACCGACACGTTTATTGCTTATTTAGATGATACCTTGTTAAAGCAGTATCCAGATAAGCTAGACGCGGAGCGCATCCAAACGTGGATTTTTGAACCAGGCATTCCCGAGGGAGCGCCACAGCCAGAATCTGATGCGTTCACTAAAATCGATGACACACGAAGCGCTTGGCTTTCTGGCGACGTGAAAGCGGCGGATATTGAAACCGCGCAGTGGACTGTACACGAGTGGCTATATTTTCTAAACAACATGCCCGAATCGCTAAGCAGCGCACAGCTGGCTGAGCTAGATTCAGCGTTTTCACTCACATCGACTAAAAACAACGAAATTGCTCATAGCTGGTTGATGATCGCAGTAGAGAATAACTATCAGCCTGCCTATGATCGTTTGTATAGCTACTTGGTGTCGATAGGGCGCAATAAGCTTGTTAAGCCCCTTTATCGCGAGCTATCAAAAACACCTGAAGGCAAGGCGTTTGCTAAACGCGCATTTGAAGAAGCGAAACCGGGCTATCACCCACTTACAGTGAAAGCTAATGAAGGCTATGTGAACTAAGACTTTATTAGACTCATGCGAACCGGTCTCGATAAGAAGACCTTCGTTTTTGTGATTACGACAGTAAAGGTCTACGTTTGTAGGTTTCCGTTACTTGGCTAAAAAATAAAAGCAGCTCAATTGAGCTGCTTTTTTTGTGTCTGTCACTGGTATAGAAAACGCGAGAGGAAAAATAATAAAAATTTGAACAATTGTTCAAATAAACGATCTGAAAGTTGGGTACAACGTATAGATTTTACTTTGATGTGTATCTGTACAGAGCAGTTTATCGCGATCTCGCTTGTACTTTGAAGGATTAAACCGACTTTGAGGAGTTTTTATGTATACGCAAAAAATGCATCCAGCAACGACATTCCCCGATGTCTCAGCAACCCTATCCACAGGGGAAACGGTGTCGCTTACCAATAAAGAAGAGGGATGTGATTGGAAAATGGTGGTTGTTTATCGCGGTAAACACTGCCCAATATGTACTAAATTCCTGAACAAATTAGAAGATTATAAAGGTCGTCTACGCGAGCTCAATATTGATTTGGTGGCTGTAAGTGGTGACAGCAAAGCACAGCTCGATGAGCATCTAGACGACCTGTCGATTACGTTCCCTATCGCTTACGGTCTCTCGCAAGAAGATATGGAAAAACTTGGGCTATACATCTCCAAGCCGCGCTCAGATAAAGAAACCGACCACAATTTTGCTGAACCTGCGCTATTTGTAGTGAATGAAAAAAACGACATTCATATTGCTGAAATAGCAAACGCGCCGTTTGTGCGTCCAGACTTAGAGCAACTTGTATCAGGCTTGGAGTTTATACGTAACCCGGATAACAACTACCCCATTCGAGGCACCTTTAAAGGATAAGGTCAACAGGCCCTAGTTATATGTGATTAAAAGGTAAGGCTCTGGTGGTTTTCAGAGCCTTTTTTATTTACATATCGAAACCATCAAAAGCTAGCCCTAATTTTATCGCTTGCTTATTGTTTTTTAGGGCTTACTCGTTTTCAACTGACACTGAAAAAGCAATGGGGGCCATCTGCTTTCTAAAGTCTTCCAGTGCATCTAAAGGTAGCTCAACATTTATTACCACACTGCTTCCATAGTTACAGTTCGCAATTTTACCTTGAGCTTGCTCTACCAAGTGACGTACAAACTGCTCGTGTTTGAAATCGATGTCTACGCTAAGCGGTTCCAGCTTTATCTCTTGTCTTACCTCAAGAGCATCTACGGCTTGCTGTGCTGCAGCCGAGTAAGCCCTTACCAATCCCCCCGCACCTAATTTAATTCCGCCAAAATAACGCGTGACAATAATCATGATGTCGCCGATATCTTTGTGCTGGAGTACATTTAATATGGGTTTACCGGCAGTGCCGCTAGGCTCGCCGTCATCAGCCATCGCCGCGCTACTTGGCGAGTTAGGGTTGCCAAAAACATAAGCCCAGCAATGGTGTCTGGCGTCGGGATACCGTTGTTTCACACTATCTAAAAGCGCCATTGCACTTTCACGAGAATTTGCAAAGCCGGCACAAGCAATGAATTTGCTTTTCTTAATTTCGTACAGGGTTTCAACCTGTTTAGCTGGAACGGGATAAGTCATCAGCGCATTGTAAGCTAAGACAATTTTTTATTTAAGCCAAATAAGGTAAGCAGTGTGTTTTATCGCTTAATAAAACGAAATTTTAGACGACGATAGGCTCAGATAGAACGCAGTGGTCAAAAATACTACTATTTGGCGAATTATCTTGAAAGGTCGTATTTCGTTTACCGTTCTAGCGGGTGCTTATTTCTGGGTTAGTAGTTAAGTTTTTGAATTTAAATAGCTTTGTAAAGTTGGCGCAGTGATTGTAATAGTGAATATGAGTGTGGCCAAGGCGTAACGCCACAACAACGTAACTTCGTCCCAATAAGGAAATCATGCTATGAAATCACGTATTACTGCTATCGCTATTGTTGCTCTTACCTCTGTGTTCACCGGAAGTGCTTTAGCTTCTGTAGAATTTAAGCCTACCGACGATTCGGTCACCTCTAACCTTTGCGTTGCTGCCGCAACCGGGAACAAGTGGAAGCTTCATGAACAAATTAAAGAATCTGCACTAGATAAAAAGTATGTAGCACAGGACATGACGTGTAACGGACTATCTGTCGCTGCGTTTGTTGATCAATATGGCAAGAACGGGGAAAGCATCAAGAAGTACCTGAATATTCAACAGCAGCAGATTGCTAGCGTGGTGCACGCAAAATAACCCCCACAATTAAACGGTGCTAGGCTTGTACGTATGCGTACGCGAAAAGTCGTTTGTGTGAAAAAGCGGATTAAAAAAGGGCTGTTGCTTATACAACAGCCCTTTTTACTAATTTAACATGACTGCTAGCGTAGAATACCTGATACAGTTTCAGATACATTCAATGCGCCTTTTTGAATTTCATCAATAATGCTTTGCACTTGCGCAATCTGTTGACTATTTTGGTCAACACTGTCTTTAACGCCTGCCATTTTCTTCGTGGATTTGTCAGCAAGCTTTCTGTTCTCTGCCACTACACTTTCAATCTCCACAGTCGAATCGCTGGTACGTTGCGCTAGCTGCCTCACTTCATCTGCTACTACAGCAAATCCTCTACCTTGATCGCCTGCACGTGCAGCTTCAATAGCGGCATTTAGTGCTAAAAGGTTGGTTTGCTCAGCAATGCCACTAATCGTTGTCACAATGGTTTCAATTTTTAGCGATTGCTCACTCAGTTCGTGCATAAGTTGATTGGTTTGCTCAACTTCTAACATGGCTGTATTGAAAATCTCAACGCTTCGTTGAAGTGACGAGGCTCCTTCATGGGCAATTTGAGACGTCTCTTCTGCCGTTGATACTGCGAGTTCCGCCGCCTGTGCGATTGCATTCTTTTCGTTGATTGCATCGGTAATGTTAGATGCAAATTTAATAACTTTTACTACTCGACCCGAAGCGTCAAACACAGGGTTGTACGTTGCTTCCAACCACAATGAGTTGCCGTGCGCATCTACGCGCTCAAACTGGCCTGAAGAGAAATTACCGCGGGCAAGGTTTTCCCAAAAATTAGGATTTTCTTGATAAAACTTATCGCGACAGAACATGCGATGGTGTTTACCTTGAATGTCGGCCAAACTGTATTTCACTGCTGCAGTAAAATTCTCATTTGCCGTGATAATTGTTCCATCAGGATGAAACTCAATTACCGCCATCGACTTGTTTAGTGCGTCAGTCACTGCTTTTCCAGCAAAATAGGCGTTTTCATGTTCAGTGATATCGTGGTAAATGGCATGAATTTCTGTAACGCCATGCTTATTCACCGCTACGTAGCTTGCCTTAAGCCACTTCGTTTCACCTAACGCCGATTTTCTTGCAACCGTGTCGCTAAAGCTGCCGCCATTGACCAAGTGTTGCCAAAACGATTTGTACTGTGACTCAGGTTCAACACCTTCAACGCGCATTGCCGCATGGGAAAACGACGTTGCGGTTGAATTTGGGTAATCCAAAATGGCAAGTAATACGGGAGAGGCAAATGTGCACTGTCCATCAGTACTATAGGTGGCATAGGCCATTGTGTTTTTGAACGCATCCAGCGTGCCAAGCAAGCCTTGGCTCTCGTCCCTAAGAGCCGAAATGTCATTATTGTATCGAGCACTTGATACGAACATAACGTCTCCGAAAATTACAAGTATAATTAAGAATTAGTGTAGGCTATGTTAACTATATTTAACATTTATGTCGTTTAGACGTTAGGCGAAGCCTATGTTTAAGGCATTATCAATTAGGCTTAATTTATTTATAAGTGGTTGTTTTCATTGTTACAGTACGGTAACTATCTCCATCTAACAAGAAACATTCGAACTAATAAGACCACTCGATGCCATTAGAACGCTTTATCCCATTTCGCAAACATGATGTTAGTAGATTGTGTGAAAACGTAATTGTGCAAGAGAGGACTCTTTTTCGTACGTTCTCAACGTTGCTCGTTAATCGCATACACTATCAATATCATGAGCAACTTGAGGGTCTAAAAGATAGCTATAACGATTTTGACCCAAACAAAGACACCCGCGATCTTACACCTTCAAGTGAAGCTACTAGGAAGCAAAGCCAAAAGGCGTTTTCGAGTGCGTTTGCCAATCTGTTAAACGCAGCCAATTTTGAAAAAGTCACAAACGAAGATTTAGAAGCAGCATTAAACGAAGAGTCGCTGTTTAAAGTGCGCCTTGCGGTTAGCTTCGAAGACTTTGAAGATGTGGTGTTTTATCGACGGGGCGAGTCGGTAAAAACTGAAACGCTGCGTACTTTTTTCGGGTTGCGAAAAAAGCAGGTGTCATTTACCAACTACGACAAAGTGGCTGTTTATATCACTTTTAAAGATGAAGCCTACTTCAAAGAGAAAGGGCAAACGCCAGTCACCTTTAAACCTGGCTCCACCATAGTAAAGCTTTTTCAAGACGTACCTAAAGCTGACTTGGAGATGCTGTTTCCTAATAGCGAAGTCAAAATGCGTCCGCTAGATAAGTTGATTATTAGTGCATCGGCGGCAATTGGTGGCACAGTGGTGCTAGTGACTAAGTTAGGCGCATCGCTACTTCTCATGGCATCTTTTCTGGCCTTTTGGCTTGGCTTTAAAAGCGAAGAAGTGGAATTGACCAAGCAAAGCCTAATCACTTTTGGTATTGGCATGGGTGTATTCGGCAGCTTTATCTTTAAGGAATGGACGAAGTTTAAAAACAGAAAAATCAGGTTTATGAAAGCCTTGTCTGACAATCTCTATTTTAAAAATTTAGACAATAATGCAGGCGTGTTTCATACGTTAATTGATGCAGCAGAGGAAGAGGACTGCAAAGAAGCTTTGTTGGCTTATACATTTTTGCTGAAATGTAGTGAAGTGTCTGTAGAAGGTGGTGCTGCATTCTGCGCGGTGCGTGCAGAGCGCGAGATTGCCGCTGGTGGAATGACATTAGCAACCCTCGATAGTGTAATAGAAAGTTACTTTTCAGAAGAGCTTGATTGTGCGCTCGATTTCGACGTTACTGACGCTATTAGTAAGCTGGTGGACATGGAACTAGTCGAACAATACGGCGATATTTTTGTGGCGCGGGCGCTTAACGACGCTGTGAAGATACTTGATGACTACTGGGATAATATTTATCAGCCTGTGTGATTGACCCTTTAACGTCGATAATAGTACGCCAAGGAATAATAAAGCCTAAGCGAAGCTTTCAAGCCTTATTGCTACTCATTACGCACGTGAATAGCGGCAGGTAAGCGCTGACAGTTTGAGTACTTATCCACTAAAATAACCTTCGTGTTGTGCTTGTTTAACTGTGTCTAAAAAGGCTTTTATTCTTAGCGATTGATGGGGGCGCTGTGGGTGCACAACAAACAGCTGACTGGTACTTTTTACTGGAGGCACACTCGGTGTAGACCCCGGCTCAATTTCTTCAAAAAGTGCGACCAGTTCACCCGCCTTACTATGCTTTTTCGCCACATAGCTTGGCAGTCTTGCAATGCCGCGGCCTTCCAGCACATGCTGAATGAGCGCTAGATTATCATTAAGTTTTAACCAGCCTTTAACCGCTGTGCGCTTACCGTTTATGAGCCAGTTATCTTGGTCGGGGCCGCAAAAGCACTGGTGCGCATCTAAATCGCTCAACACTTTGGGTGTGCCGGCTTGCTTAAGGTATTGCGGTGCTGCAACTATGGTGTGGCTATAAGTAAATAATGGCTTGGCCACCATATCTTGCGGCGGGTTGTTAGTAGAGCGAAACGCCAAGTCGAAATGACCTCGGTTTAAGTCGTGCCTTTGATAGCTGGTATCTAAATGGAACGACACATCAGGATGCTGCAGCGAGAAGGAAAAACACAGTTCGCTTAACAAGTAGTGCGCAAAAATATTCGGCGCCGTAATGGCGATAATTCCTTCTAGCTGCGTTTGCTCACGTACTAAATTTTGCTCTAGCTCTACCACGCTGCGATTAATCTTCTGTGTATCGGCGTACACTTGTTTACCTTCGTTGGTAAGACTTACTTGGCGTGTTGAGCGCTGCAGCAACTTTACGCCTAACGCAAGTTCAAGCTCCCTTATTTGCTCCGACAGATAGCCCCTCGATATCTGCATTTTCTCTGCCGCAGCACCAAAGCTTAAGGTTTCTGCTACCGCACTAAACAGCATCAATCGCTCGACTTTTTTATGTGGTTTCATTGGCTTGTTACTTTTTACACGAGATTATATCGGAGATAAATATTCACAACATGCTCGAAAAACTGCGTCTCGAGCAACGTCACATCAGAAAATGTAGAGTTAGTAATTATATATGGAATACAGTTATTCGCTATAAAGAATAATGATTTCGCTATTGTGCGCTGAAAGGTGGTAACTGCAAGCGTAAACTTGAGCTATCCGAAAGGCCTTTATTAATTCTTTTTTGCGAGCGGTGTATATGAAAAACCTTCCTCTAAATCAGTACATTTCACACGCTAGTCAGCTGGTTTACGGCTGTATGGCCATTGGTGGAGAGTGGGACTTTAACCCATTAACCAAAGATCAAACCCAACATGCGTTTGCGGCGGTCGATGCTGCGCTAGAAGCCGGTATTACCGTTTTCGATCATGCTGATATATACCGAATGGGTAAAGCAGAACAAGCATTTGGTGAAGTGTTAAAAGCACGCCCTAACTTACGGGAAGAGATAGTGCTTCAGTCTAAATGTGGGATTCGTTTTGAAGATGAACACGGGCCCAAACGTTACGATTTTTCGAAAGACTGGATTGTCACTTCTGTTGAAAACACGCTTTCGCGATTAAATACCGAATATCTCGACCTGCTTTTGCTGCACCGCCCAGACCCATTGATGGAAGAAGAGGAGGTTGCCGCTGCATTTGACGCCTTGTTTGATAGCGGTAAGGTTAAGCACTTTGGCGTGTCGAATATGAGCGGCGTACAAATGCAGCATCTTAATCACTATATTAATCAGCCGCTTATTGCGAATCAGGTTGAGATGAGTCTTACTAACTTAGGCTTTGTGGATGAAGGTATTTATGTCGGTAACCCAGATGGGCAGCATGTGAACTTTACAGCGGGCACACTTCAATACGCAAAGCAAAACAACATTCAAATGCAGTCGTGGGGGCCAGCAAGCCAGGGTAAATATACCGGTGCACCCGCCACGCTAACTGCGCAAGAAGAAGCGACTAAAAAACTCGTTGCGACCTTAGCGCAAAAATATGGTGTATCGCCCGACGCAATCGTGTTGGCTTGGTTAATGCGCCACCCCAGCAACATTCAGCCAATTGTTGGTTCGGCAAACCCCAAGCGTATTAAAGCAAGTGCAGAAGCCGTTACAGTGACGCTTACTCGGGAAGACTGGTACGCATTGTACGTAAGTGCAAAAGGGGTGGAGTTACCATGATGGGGTCTATTTCTTTAGCGCAAGCTCAATCAATGATTACAGATAGCATTCATTGGGCGCAAGAAAACAATCAACACATTGCCGTTGCTGTTGTAGACAGTGTGGGTGAACTTATCGCGTTCTCTCGTATGGATGAAACTAGCCCGCAAACCTGTCTACTAGCACAGAACAAGGCTTATACGGCAGCCAGAGACAGGCAAAAAACCAGTCAGCTTGCTGCGTGGGCAAAAGAAACGAGCAAAACCATTAACTTTTGGACCGACCCTCGCATCACAGGTATGGCGGGTGGTGTACCTGTAAAAGATAAGGCAGGCAAAATAGTGGGTGCAATAGGAATTAGCGGTATGGCCGAGTTTGATGACGAAGCGCTAGCTCAAAATATTATTGCTCAGTTTTAACCTACTAAGGAACAGGTTAATGATTCAAAAAACATCTAAAATGACAATGGCCTTTACCGCAATATTGCTTGCGTTAACTGCTTGCAGCCCATCTCTTAACAATAGAGACCCTAACAGCGGTGTGACGAACAGTGGCGAGAGCAACAATGCGGCACAGCCACAAAGTAGTTACTTAAAGCGCGACGTGCGCGAAGACGTCTTCTACTTCGTTATGCCAGACAGATTTAACAATGGCGATGTAAGTAACGACAGCGGGGCACCAAAAGGATCGATCTCTCACGGAGGTCTCGACACAACGTCTAAATGGGCGTTTCATGGTGGCGACATGGCGGGCATCGAACAAAAGCTGGATTACCTGAAATCTATGGGGATCACCGCTATCTGGATGACACCTATTTTGCGTAATAAAGCTGTGCAGAAAGGCGGATTTGCCCACCATGGATATTGGATAGTCGACTTCACCGAAATTGACCCTCACTTTGGCAGTAACGCCGATTTAAAGCGCTTGATTGACACTGCGCATAAAAAAGATATTAAAGTATTTTTCGATATCATTACTAACCATACGGCAGACGTGATTAAGTATGAAGAGTGCCACAACGCCGACGGTTCGTTTAAAAGTGGACTAGACCAGTGCACTTATCGCAGCTTGCAGGAAGTGAAAGAGCAAGGGACTTACCGTGCTTTTGTTTCAGAAAAAGAGCAGGGTGAGAAATTTCCAGAATGGCTAAACGATCCGCGCTTTTACCACAATCAAGGTGATACAACTTTTGAAGGTGAAAATAGTTTATATGGCGATTTTAATGGGTTAGATGATATCAATACTGAAGACCCTGAAGTGGTTAAAGGGATGATTGATATTTACACCAAGCTTATCAGTGAATTTAAACCAGACGGCTTTAGAATTGATACGGTAAGGCACGTCCAGTTGCCATTTTGGCAAGCATTCTCACCGGCAATTATGGCGCACGCTAAAGCTGAGGGAATTAAGAACTTTCATGTATTTGGTGAAGTGTATGACCCAAACCCTGAAGCGCTAAGTTCATTCACTACCGAGGGTAAACTCCCTGCCGTGCTTGATTTTGGATTTCAAAGTGCGGTGGGAGGCGTGTTCTTTGAAGACAAGCCAGTGTCGACCATTGAAACTCTGATAGCACAAGATCACCTTTACAATGACGAAGACAGCAACGTTAATCAACTGCTTACTTTTTTAGGCAATCACGATATGGGTCGCCCGGGCTTCTTCTTAAATAAGCATTTACCCAATGCGTCTAACGAAGAAAAGCTGCAGCGCAGTATGCTGGCACATGCCATGATGTTTTTCTCTCGCGGCGTACCCGTCGTTTACTATGGCGATGAGCAAGGCTTTACCGGTGATGGTAATGATGTGGATGCCAGAGAAGATATGATGCCATCTAAGGTAGCTAGCTATAACGACAATACGTTGTTAGGTACTGAGCAAACCACTAAAAATGACAACTTCAATCCTCAGCACCCGCTGTACAAATCTATTGCAGAGTATGCTGCCATTCGCAAGCAGCAGCCGTTACTTCAATATGGAGTGCAAGAAAATAAGTTCTTTGATGATAATAAGCAGGTGTTTGCCTTCGCCCGCGTAGCGAATGACACAATGCCAAACGGGGGCGTGGCGCAACAAAATGACGAAGCACTTTTAGTTGTGTTTAACGTGTCAGCCGAGCAGCAAACGGTAACGGTTTCTCAGCAGTATGAAAGCTACTTAGTTGTTTCAGGAGCCGCTAAAATTTCCGCTTCTGACAACGGTGAAACACAGATTACTCTGCCAGCTTTTAGCTTTGGGTTGTTTTCATCAAAATAATATCCTGAGCACCAGGCGTTTATTAAAGCGTGTGGTGCCTCTTTTTTTACCTGCTCCCTGTGAACATACATCACAGACAAACCATTGTCATAAAACCACAAAATCTCTATAGTTGCTGTACGGTGCGTTGATCAACATCGACACTCCATAGCAGCAGCGCCATTGCGCCGAATGCGTTTCTCTATCTCCAATGCAACAAGCCTGGTTCACTTCTACATGAAAATATTGCATACATCTGACTGGCACTTAGGTCAGAGTTTTTTTACGAAAAGTCGCAAAAACGAACACGCCGATTTCCTTAAATGGCTTCTTCAACAAGTAGAAGTGCATCAAATAGATGCGATTATTGTCGCGGGTGATGTGTTTGACACGGGCACGCCGCCTAGTTACGCCAGAGAGCTCTACCATGCGTTTATCGGTGAACTTCAGGGGATGCAGTGTACATTGGTGGTGCTGGGGGGAAATCACGATTCAGTATCGGTATTGAACGAAAGTAAGGCGCTACTGAAATACTTAAATAGCCACGTAATTGCCAGTACATACGGCGAATTGAGTGAACAAGTCATTACGCTTAACGATCGCAAGGGGCAGCCCAGTGCCGTACTGTGTGCCGTACCCTTTATTCGCCCGCGTGATGTGCTTGTTAGTGAGGCAGGGCAAAGCGGCACTGACAAGCGTCAAGCGCTGGGCGATGCGATAAAGCAGCATTATGGGGCGCTTTATAATGAAGCCTTGTCACTGCGCGCTTCAATTGAAGAAAAGCGAATAAAAGACGGCAGTGAAAACAGCGCTGCCATTCCTATTATTGCTACAGGGCACTTAACCGCTTTAGGCGTGAGTCAGTCAGAAAGTGTACGCGATATCTACATCGGCACCCTTGAAGGCTTTGACGCCAAAGGGTTTCCGCCCGCCGATTACATTGCACTTGGGCATATTCACAGGCCACAAAAAGTGGCTAAAACCGAACACATTCGCTACTCAGGCTCGCCCATACCGCTAAGTTTTGATGAACTAAACACACAAAAGCAAGTAGTGTTGATAACGTTTGAATCTGAAAGCACAACGCCTACTATCTCAACGCTTCCGGTACCGCGCTTTCAGGCCATGGAAGTAATAAAAGGCGACTTAAAAGCGATTGAGGCGGCCATTAATAAGAGCGATGCCATCACGTTAGCTTCTCAAACAGATGATGCCGTTAGCGAATTGGATGAAGTAGATAAAGCCCTTAGCGAGTTTAATAAAACCATTAGCGCAACGGATAACGCCATTAGCTCTAAAGACCCAGTGTGGTTATGCATTGAAGTTGAAACAGAAGACTATCTGACTGATCTACAGCAGCGTATTCAGGGCTTGTTAGAAGGGAAAAACGCTGAGATTTTGCAGTTGAAACGCAAGCGTAAGCGCATGGTAAATAGCCTAACAGAAAAGCAAAACGTTCAGCTTAGTGAACTATCGGTAAACGATGTATTTGAAGCGCGTTTGGCATTGGAGAGCATAGAAGATAATACAACAAGTGAGTCGGCACCAACTGAGTCGGCACAAGCAACCCTGCTAGATGACGACCAAAGCACCCGAGCAATGGAACAAGCCGGTTCAGAGAAAAGCGCTTCACGCTTAAACCGGATAAGGCAGCTGTTCAATGAAGCAGTAGAGCAAGTGCACACCAATGATGAAGATACCGAAGTACCAGTAGAGACCTCATTGGCAAACACAACAGAAAATAAAGGCGAGTAATACAATGAGAATACTGACCTTACGCCTTAAAAATCTAAACGCCTTAAAAGGGGAGTGGAAGATAGATTTTACCCAGTCGCCGTTTATCGACAATGGCCTATTTGCCATAACTGGCCCAACAGGGGCAGGTAAAACCACCCTACTTGATGCCATTTGTTTAGCGCTTTATCACCAAACCCCTCGCTTGGGGCCAATTTCAACGTCTAACAACGACATCATGACCCGCGGCACGGCGGAGTGTTTGGCGGAGGTTGAGTTTGATATTAAAGGCAAAGCATATCGTGCGTTTTGGAGTATGCGTCGGGCCAGAGGGAAAGTTGACGGTAATCTGCAAAGTGCCGAAGTTGAGCTAGCCGAAGTTGAAAGCGGCAAGATATTGGCTTACCAGGTTAGGCCGAAAAGTGAAGAGATTGAAAAGCTAACCGGACTTAATTTTGCCCGCTTCACCAAGTCTATGATGTTGTCGCAAGGGGATTTTGCTGCGTTTTTAAATGCTAACGAGGCCGACCGAGCCGAACTGCTTGAAGAG
>NZ_JAFLMX010000112.1:0-27664 GCF_017849675.1 Alteromonas sp. AO-Serp | reverse complement strand
AATAAGCCCTTTAGAGTCTTTAATAACATGGATATTTAAAACTTCTTATCGGGTGTTTTTGACAGCCCAAGAGATTCACGGAGTTGCACTAGCAAATTATCTTCTATTGGCGGCATTTGAAGGTAAAAACCTTTTTCATTAAGCTCGTCGATAAGCTTTTGCTTGTCAACCAGGCCAAGTTTCTCGCGCTTTTCTAGGGCGATGATAGTCACTAGCTCTGGGCGACCAAACTTCGCCATAAGCGGCTCTGGCACGTCTTCAAAATGGTCTTTCTTTGGCACGTACAAATACATGCCGTCTTTCTTTCGCGTTTTATAAACTGCGCATAACATAGAATTTTTACTCTTTCTTAATTCGTTTGTTTAGTTCTTTTGGGGTCACTATGCAGATTTAATTGGCCAGAGAGCATACACCTCTCGCCAATACTGCTCACCCATATTGCTTTTAAGGCACTATTGGGCTGGAGCGTCGCCAAGTAAGCGGGTTACGTGAGAGCGAAACAATGGCTCTCTCCACGTTGACAGTACATCGGGCATTAGTCCCTGCACGCGGGTCTCATCAACCGAAAACCAGTACCATTTTAACAGTTGATTCAGCTGTTTTTTAGAGGCAATAACGTCACTATTTACAGCATTGTCTTTCGCTATCTGGTCGCTGATAACTTTAAGCTCGGCCAGCGTTTTTTTGTACTTGGCGATATCAATTAACCGCAGCACAACCGGAAGTCTGAGCTTTTCTGGCGTTTGCGCGTACTTTGCTCTTGCCTCTTCAATTAGCGTGATGATGGTGTCGCCGTAGCGGCGTACCGACTGATGATTCACGCCGTTAATACGCGAAAGGCCAGATTTACTATCGATAAGACGCTGCGCCGCTTCAAACAAATGCCCTTCTTTGAACACAAAGTTTAGGGCCAGATCTTTTTTTCGTGCGGTATTCAAACGCCATGCCGCTAGAGCCTGTAATACAGTGAGCTGTTCGCTGTTCAATCGCCAGTTATTCTTAATGCTTAAGTACGCAAAATCTTCAGGCATTTGAGCACGCTTCTTATCAACTAGCAAAGCGATCTCTTGATAAATCCAGTGCACTTTCCCCGCCTCTTGTACTTTACTGGCTAACTGTTGGTAGCAAGGCAGTAAATACAGCACATCATTCGCTGCGTAGCTCAGCTGCGCTTCACGTAGTGGTCTGGCTAACCAATCGGTTCGCGACTCCCCTTTGTCCAAACTGATATCACACAGCAACTCTACAAGCTTTGCATAGCCAAGTGACGGACCCATGTCCAAAATACTTCCCGCAAGCTGCGTGTCGAACACAGGCGTTGGTTCGGTATCAAAGGCGGTAAGGAAAGCCTCAATATCTTCAGAACACGAGTGCAGCACTTTCACGACTTCGGTATTCTCCATGAGATCGATAAACGGCTGCATATTGTCTATGGCGAGCGGGTCAATGAGTACCAGCTGATGGCCATCGTAAAGCTGTATTAGGCCTAGATGCGGAGTAAGGGTTTTCGTTCTTACGAATTCGGTGTCTAAGGCTACCGCCTCTTGACGCTGTGCGGCAGTGCACACTTTTTCGAGTTGTTCAGATGTTGTAATTAATTGATATTGCATATTTTTGCACAGTAATAAAAAAGCCGGCTTACGCCGGCTTTCACAAAACTATTTCAACGAAATTAGTCTCGAAGCTCCCGACGCAGTATTTTACCTACATTGGTTTTTGGTAAGTCGTCTTTGAAAACAACTTGCTTAGGCACTTTGTAACCCGTTAAGTGATTACGGCAATGCGCGATAACGTCTTTTTCAGTAAGTGAGTCGCTGTTTCGAACTACAAACAATTTCACCACTTCACCACTGACTTCATGAGGAACCCCAACCGCAGCTGCTTCAACAATGTTTTCATGCATTGCAGCCACTTCTTCAATTTCGTTAGGAAACACGTTAAAGCCTGAAACTAGGATCATATCCTTTTTACGGTCAACAATATAGAAGTAACCTTCATCATCTACCGTTGCGATGTCACCTGTGGCTAACCAACCGTCTTTTAGAATTTCTTCTGTTGCCTCTGGTCGGTTCAAATATCCTTTCATTACCTGAGGGCCTTTCACCCACATTTCACCAGGCTCACCTTTTTCAACAGGATTACCGTCGTCATCAAGAAGCTTAATGTCTGTAGAAGGAACAGGCATACCGATTGCGCCTTTATAAGCTTCAATCTGTGGTGGGTTAACCGCTACCACAGGCGAACACTCTGTTAGCCCATAGCCTTCAAGAAGCACAGTACCGGTTACCTTTTCCCACTTTTCTGCTACAGGGCGCTGAACAGCCATACCGCCGCCTAAACCAAACTTAAACTTGCTGAAATCAAGTTCGCTGAATCCAGGCGTATTTAACAGGCCATTAAACAAGGTATTTACACCAGGTAAAATGGTGAACGGATATTTGCTAAGTTCGTTTACAAAAGCCGGCATGTCACGTGGGTTGGTAATAAGCAAGTTACGGCACCCGTATTTAACGAACATCAAGCAGTTCGCCAGTAGCGCAAATATATGGTAAAGCGGAAGCGCGGTAACAACAAAGTCTTCGCCTTCTTCAATCACTGTTTCTAAGATACCTGACACTTGCTCTAAATTCGCCACCATATTGCGATGAGTAAGCATGGCACCTTTAGAAACTCCAGTCGTGCCACCTGTGTATTGAAGAAACGCTAAATCGCCGCTATCAATATCTGGGCGTTTATATTCAAGAGATTGCCCTTTTTTAACCGCCGACATAAACGATGTCGTTTCAGGTAGATTAAACGAAGGCACCATCTTTTTAACGTACTTCACTACTGCGTTCACAATCCAGCGCTTAGGTGCCGGAAGCATATCGCCTAAAGCAGTCAAAAAGACTTCTTGCAGGTTAGTATCTGTAATGACTTCTTCTAAAGTACACGCGAAGTTTTCAACGATAACGATGGCTTTCGCATTAGCATCATTTAGTTGGTGCTTTAACTCACGAGCTGTATAGAGAGGGTTTACGTTAACCACAACCATCCCTGCGCGCAGAATACCAAACATGGCAACAGGATATTGAAGAAGGTTGGGCATCATAATTGCCACAGCATCACCGCGTTTTAGTCCGCTTGCCTGCAAATAAGCAGCAAATTGAGCTGATAAGGTATCTAACTCTTCAAACGTGATTGAATGCCCCATATTTATGAAGGCTTCTTTATTTTTGAACTTCTTTACCGACTGCTCGAAAATGTCTACTACAGATGCGTAACGATCGGCATCAATTTCTGCGGAAACGCGAGGGTCGTAATGCTTAAGCCAGGTTTTTTCCACCAAAACCTCCTCTACTTTATTCTTATACTATTTTATAAGCGCATGGGGAGCTGCACTTATATAACTGGTCTGATAACTTGCGAATAGTATAGGATGTGTAAAAAAAAATAAACGGCACAATTTACAATTGCTCAACAAAATGACGAATTAATACCCCTACATCGTCAGTATTTTCCATGTGAATATGGTGACCGCCTACTAATTGTTCGTATTGCGCATTTAAAAACCACCCCTTGCGATTGGGGAAAACAGTCTCAAGGTTTTTAAAACTGTTAGATGCACCAATAAAAAGAATTGGGCATACAATAGCACGCATTAGCGATTCTGCCTGCTTTTCTGTGAGTCTTAGTGTAGATTTTGTACGAAGCTTCGGGTCGCTCGACCAGAAGCAATGTCCCCCCGCATCTTGGGTTAAATTTCTCGATAAAATAGAACGCGCGTGTTCGGCAGGAATATCGGATACCTTGCACCTGGCTTTAACTGCGTCGTCTAAATCAACGATTCGCAGTTTATTTCGCGACTTCGCGTGACGACTCACTATTGCGTCACGCATTTGTGCTGCGGTTGTTTCTTCAGTTTCGGTAAGCGGCCCACAAGCATCAATACTTATTACAGCAGTGACTTTTTCCGGAAAAAGTGCGGCGAAAAGGCTCGCTAGTATTCCGCCGAGAGAGTGTCCTAATAAAATGACTTCTTCCCACTCTTGAGATTCTATTAGCGCATAAAGGTCTTGCAGGTAATCAACTTGATTGTAATGTGCGCCTAGTGCACGGTGACCAGAACGACCATGACCAGCTAAATCTAGCGCAATAAAGCGGTGAGTTTGAAGGTATGGCGCTAACAGCCGTAAGCTCTCTGCGTTATCCAAGTAGCCGTGTAAACCAAGTACGACTTTGCCGGCACCTTGATTATCTAACGCAGCTAAATGTAATGCCCCAATGTTAAATTCTGTTTCAATCATCTTTCATCCTTTGCGGCAATAAATCGCCGCGCGCTTTCCATGACCGTCCTAAAAATAAAAAAAGGCGGCAATATTATGCCGCCTCCATGATGAGATTTTTACTTCGCTTTATCCTGCCTTACGGGCTGTATCGTTGCCTTTGTCTTGCTTCGTGTAGACTTAGATTTAGAAGGAAGCGTGGCCTTGCTCGGCGCATTTTCGTAACGAATTACGCGCGTTCGATTAAAATGCGGATACATCCAAGGGCCATTGAAGCCATAAAAAGGTGAATACCAACCTGTGTGGTAATTGAAGAAGTAAGTATTTACATCATAAACCTCTTGCTTCCTCCACATGTGGTAGTCATCGGCAATGATCGTCGGATAAATGTAGGGCTGCTCACCCACCATGCCCGCAGTTGGAGCGGTAACTGTACCTAGAAACGTTGCCGCACGCCCTTCTTCAAAAACAATTGGGTCGACGAAGCCATCAATTTGTACTTTGAATCGACCCGACGTCTCTCCATTTGTTGAAGGCTTGCCATAATGATTTAGCGGAAAATGAGCGAGTTCAATGAACGTTTTGTTGGGCTTATTTTCAACACCAACAATCATTCCTCCCCATCTGGCCTTTTGGCCTTGCGCGTTCGCCCCCGACGTGACCGCTTTCGAATAGCTAACTAGCTGCGTTCCTTCAGGCACTTCTATGCTATCTGGGACTATTGTGCAGCCCGCAAATAAAAAGACTGTAAGTAAAACTAAATACCGAGACATCGACGAGCTCCTATAAATCCTAGAAAATGCTGCGTTTGAATAAAAGTCAGTCTACAAGCACTGGGTTGTTTAAAAAATACAGTGAAATTTCGATTACAACCCGCCTCTACTTTCATGTATCTCTTTATGAGAAAAAGAAAAACCGAATACCAACAACCAAACATTAGCATTTATACGAATGGACAACCACTGCCGTTCAAACACTATGTCGCTTAAATGAGATAGATCATCCCAACCAACAATTTGTAGAGTATATACGGTAGGCTTTTGTTCAAAATACACAGCGGGTTTTAACAATTTGTTAAATTTATCTACGGTGTGAATTATGGTGCTTGGAATTGAACTACGCGTAGATGTCCACGCCGAACATAGATTGAATAGACTCGCGTTGCTGCTGCTTTTCAAAGCTTGTGTATGACGCTATGGCATTTTGAGAATACGTGTTGCCATCTTCACGAATAAATTGTTGGTACGCTTTGGCGTTATCCGTTCCCTGTTCGTCGGGCGCAACAACAATCGCCCTAGCAGACGATTCGCTTTGCCCTTTACTTTGCTGTTCAGGGTCTTTGTTAATTTTAGCGACACGGCCTTGCGAAGGTTCGGAAGACGGTACGGCGAAATTATTATTGATAATCATACAAAGTTAACTGAGGCAAGAATCATACCATTGGGAAGCGAGCTTTAACCTTAAGACTCGCCCCTCTTTTCCCCGTTGCTCGATTTATCTTATTGTTAATAATGGGCGCCCAATATTCGGCGGCGTGTCGTTACTCTCTGCCTGGTAATTTTTTCCACGTTACTTTATCGCGCAGATATACAGGTTCTACATTCACAGCGTCAGATACTTCGCCTTTACTATGTGCATCTATTGCAAGTTTAAGCATGTATTGCGCGTTTGGAAGCGTGATGTCAGACGCTACCTCACCACATACTTCAGACTTCCAGTTATCAAGCTCCTCGTAGGCAGACCAGCCGGTGCCAGCTGCAATTACAGCCGCGCCGTTTTCTTCTCTAAGTACTTTTAGCTGTTCAATAGCCAATTCGGGCGGACAAACTTGCTCTTCAGTGCAAAGTACAAGCCCATTTTGCGACTGAGAGTAAACCGCGAAGTACACTTCACCCATACGCGCATCAGACGCGACGGCAATCAATGCATCTTTATGCTGAGTTTTAGACGCTACTTCAAACGCCATAGCTTCGAGCGTACTCACGCCCGCTACTTTTAAGCCTGTCCCTAACGCTAAACCTTGAATCATTCCCGTCGCTATGCGAACACCGGTAAAGCTGCCTGGGCCTCGACCAAAAGCCAGTAAATCTAGGTCGCCCAGCGAAACCTTTGCTTCTTTTAACACCTCATCGACCATGGGAAGAAGTCGCTGACTATGCTGCTGAGGGCATATCTCGAAACGCGTTATGACGGTGTCTTTGAATTGAAGCGCAACCGAACAAGCTTCGGTTGCGGTATCTATAGCTAAAATGTTCATGTTTATCTCTTATTTCATATAAGCTGAAAAGGGGCTAATGGCGTAATACACGCTTACCGCTTTTTCAGTGCTTTAACTTAGGCTTCATCAATGCCGGCTAAAAATTTTTCCACTTCGTCCAAGCTTCTTGTTCTTTTCATATCTGGCAAGCTTCCGACGAAGGTTTTGGCGTAAGGCTTCGTCACTAATCGATTGTCACATATAACCAGCACGCCTTTATCTGAAGGATCTCGGATGAGTCTTCCCGCGCCCTGCTTTAACGTAATAACAGCTTGGGGAATTTGAATAACACCAAACGGGTTTGCTCCACGTTTTTTTACATCTTCCATACGGGCTTGAAGCAGCGGGTCATCAGGTGACGCAAAGGGCAGCTTATCAATCATCACGCAAACCAAGTCGTTGCCGCGCACGTCTACTCCTTCCCAAAACGCGCCTGTGCCCATTAATACCGCTTTTTCATCTGCAAGGTACGCATCCAGCAATGCTTGCTTGGTGGTAGTCCCTTGCACCAGTAGCGGATTATCTATCTCATCTTCTAGCTTCTGCGCAATTTCTCGAAGCATAGCGTGACTAGTAAACAACAAGAAACATCTCCCGCGACTTGCTTTGATTAGCCGTTTGGCTGTTTCTAGCAAAGTTTCGCGCATAGCGTAGCTGTTTGGTTCTGGTAAATAGCGGGGCACGCACAGCATGGCCTGTTCGGGATAATTAAACGGGCTATCTAATCCTAACGTTTCTGCGTCTTCTAAGCCCATGCGGCGCTGAAAGTGATCAAAACCGCCGTTTACCATTAAGGTTGCCGAGGTAAAAATCCACCCGCGCGGCGGCGATGATACGAATCGTCTGAATTTAGCGGCAATTGATAAGGGCGTTAAATGCATAATGAGATGGCGCTGAGTAGTTTCATACCACAAACTTACATTTTCTTGCTTATTGTCGCTTAACGCATCTAACTGCTCTCTTGCAGCCACAACACGTTCGTACATGTTGTCTAAATCTTTATCGCGGCCAATATGGAGTTTACACACTTCATGCAGTACACCTAGCGCTTCGGCCAGCTTGCCCACCTGCATGCGCACGTCGTCACGGTCTAACGCCTCAGCCCAGTTGCCGCGTTCAGCCGTATCCGGGAACAATAGCCGTAAATCAGAGGCAATCATCCTGCATTTGTCAGCCGCTTTATCTAGCTGCCCAGCATCTTTTAGCACTGTTCTGAACAACAGCGTGATATCTTTCGCAATATCGTGAATTTGTCTTGTCGAAAGTGACTCGCCAAAGTAATCGCTGGCAATATCGGGAATTTGATGAGCCTCATCAAAAATAATCGCATCAGCTTCTGGAATAAGTTCGCCAAACCCTGTGTCTTTCAATGCCATATCAGCAAAGAAAAGGTGGTGGTTTACCACAATAATATCAGCATCCAGCGCCTTTCTGCGCGCTTTTACCAAGTAGCAATCTTCATAATCTGGGCAATCGCGGCCCAAGCAGTTATCCACTGTAGAGGTAACCAGCGGTAAAACACGGGCATCTTCGGGAAGGGTTTTAAGCTCCCCCATATCACCTGTTTTCGTAGTACTAGACCAACGTTTCACTTCTGAAAGCTGACCCAATACCTCTTTTTCAACGAGCGTAGAGTTGCCGCTGTGCTGCGCTACACGGTGTAGACAAAGATAGTTTGAACGGCCTTTTAACAGCGCAGTTTTTCGCTTGCTGCCTAAGGCCTTTTTTACCAGCGGTAAGTCGCGGTGAAATAGCTGCTCTTGTAAGTTTTTAGTCCCTGTAGAAACAATGGCTTTTCCGTCGCTCAACAATGCCGGAGCGAGATAAGCGAAAGTCTTTCCCGTTCCCGTACCTGCCTCTACTATTAAACTACCTGTGGTATCAATAGCGCGCTTAACCGCCTTTGCCATTTCAGTTTGAGCTTCGCGAGGTACAAACCCCTTGATAGCACCTGCAAGGAGGCCATCTGAAGAGAATACGTTATTTATTATGGGCATGGTTTAAGCGCTGTCATTACTTTTCTACTTTAGGCCGCGCATTATGCCAAAAAGCCTATGGAATGCCCATTAAAGGTTTGCATTTTAGCGTCAGCATTTGCTACCTGACGCCTTTTAGAGTCAAAGCAATTGTTAAATTTTTGATGAAAAGAATTTGTCTTCTAGAACAAAAAAATTAGCTTTTTAATCTTAACACTTAGGCGCAATATCCAGCTCGTAAATGTTTATACTCAACTATTAAACGAGGTAATTATGAAAGGTTTACGCTTTATAGGTTTAGGCTTAGTAGGTTTAAGCGCAATGGCGTTCTCTGTAATTGCAGCTGCATCAGACGAAGCACCTGCAGAGCTGGTAGCGGAATTAACTCAGTTCTGTAAAGAAATCGCTGAAGAAGAAGGCACAAAAGGCAAGTCGGAAGACGTATTTGTATTAGAGTGCGTAAATGATGAGCTAGAAGCTGAAGGTTACCAGAAACTGAAATCTTTAAACTGATCTATTAAGGTGAGTTACTGATTCACTTTAACTGAATGAATGATAAAGCCACGCCAGAAATGGCGGGGCTTTTTTGTGCTCTGCATTTGAAGTGCCTTTTCGAGTTCCCTAGCATTGTATATAGCAATGCATGCAACGGTGGCTTTAGTTGAAAGCATCAGCGTTCAAAAAATGCATCAACCAAATCGGCGAGCGACTCCTCTAGCTCTTCTTCGAAAGCATCGATATCAATACCAAAGCTATCCATATATTTAGCCGCATTGTCACGGGAAAGAACGGCATTTTTTATCTGAAATTCAAGCTCGGGCAGTGTCTTGTCGTAGCGGGGCTTAATGGTCCATCGCAAACAATGACCATGGTTGTCTTTTAGCCTTTTTTTGGCAAATACACAAAACTCCTCAACGTAGTCAGCACCTTGCGGCCCAAGACATCCCGGTTCTATGCGGTACATTACCAGCAGCTTTTTATATAGCGGAAGTCGCGTTTCCATCACATCTTCAATTAGCTTAAAGAGTTGATTATCGGAAAGTTTGGAGGATTTTGCCAGCCAAGTAAGAGGAGAATGCGAGAAATTTCACACTCCCCCGTATCATTACTCTGCAAGCTCAGGATCTTTTATGAACAAGATGTCCATGATGATTGCAGGATCCCACTCGCGCATTTCTGCTTCGCATTTCAGTCGAATTTCGTCTAACTCACTTATCGTTGCAATCGAGAATGCGTCATCCACGATAATGTGGACTAACAGATAGACATCCCTACCCCGCTTACTAATTCGCACTTCCACATGTTCGTATGGGACGTCAGCCAACGTTTTTTTGAATTTTTTCTCGATTACCGCCGAGATAGCTTCAGGCGGCGCTTTGTTAATTACTTCATTAAGGCTTTCACGCAAAATCTTAAAAGGCACCGGCAACATTGCCGAACCAAGAATAATCAATAAAACAGGATCAACGTACGGCGACAGTGTTCTATATTCCGTCAACTCTAACGCGTAGGCCAAAATAAAAGCGAACAAGATAGATGCACTTAGCACGCCGTCTATCATCCAAGTGTGAGAATCCACTTTTACTAAGTCGGACAGTAAATGCTTACCTTTTGCTCGCATGTACAGAGAGATACTAAAACAGCCAACCGTTGCCACAACACCGTAGACCATACCAATACCATACTCAGCTGCGTGCCCACCTGCTAATAAACTCTGAACAGAGCTCGCGACGGCATACACACACGTGGCAATGATAATAAGCGACTTAAACATGTTTAGCGTAGGTTCAATTGCCGTGTAACCAAAATGAAACCGGTCATCGTCAGGACGTTGAACCAAATTGGCCACTTTAAGCGTTAGCATTGACATAACAAAAGCGATTAACGAGTACGCGGCATCAAATAAAATAGCGCCTGAGCTCGTTAAAATGGCAAAACCAAGCGCAATAATGACAAATGCGCCGGCAATATAAAAAGAAAGCGTTAATAGACGCTTTTCTTCAAGGTGATGGAAGCCAATGTCCATGAAAATCACTTCGAAATTAAGGTGCGCGGATTCTACTCCGATATTTTAAAAAAAATAGTGCTTTAAATAAAATATTGCTATTTTTTTAAGCAATTCAGTGATACATAGCGCCTATATTATTTCGACTCAACGCACTGCGTTTTTAGCACCTGTTTTAAACTATGAAAATCGTTACCCATCCTTCTATAAAAAGTTACTTTGATGCTGATGAAAGCCGGCAGGAAGTCGAGCAGGCATTCTCTCGAGGGCTTGCTTATGCGGGCCATTCCCTAATGGTGCCAGGGAAGTTTAGCTATCAAGTACTGCCTCACTTTAACGACCGTTATGTGTTATTTAATCAGGGTGAGAACTATGAACTTATATCCAATGTTTGCTTACATCGACAAGCTCAACTTCTTGAAGGGCAAGGCCGGGCACGCAGCATAGTTTGTAAACTCCACTGCTGGGGCTATGACAATACAGGTCAGCTTAAAGGTGCGCCCCACTTTAAGGATGCCCCTAGTGGTCAGTTGAAAAAGGAATCACTGTCAGTGTGGAACGGTCTTCTATTTCGAGGGCGATCTCCTAATATGGACTTATCTGCCCTTGGGCTTGAGGACTATCTCGACTTTACCGATTTCTTTTACGCCGGTTCTGAAACCACGGAATATCAATTTAACTGGAAGACATTCATCGAAATCTATCTAGAGAACTATCACGTGTACTCCATGCACCCTGGGCTTCGCCAGTTTGTTAAACCCGATGATTTAGAATGGTCGTTTGGCGATGATTTTTCAGTTCAAAAAGTTGGGCTAGGCGACCAGCTTACCAAGCGCACAACACCGCGTTACAGAGAGTTCCAAGACGCATTATTGGCACGATTTGGGCAAACACTTCCTCGCTTTGGCGCAATATGGTGCTTTTTGTACCCTAATATTATGATTGAGTGGTACCCAGATATTATTGTCGTCAGCACGATTTATCCCAAGGGTGCAGGCGCATGTGTAAACCACGTTGAATTTTATTATCCCGAAGCACTTTATAAAGATATGCCAGACTACTTTGCAGCGGAAAAAGCGGCCTATATGGAAACAGCGGTAGAAGATGAAGAAGCCTGCCTATTGTTAGAGAAAGGTCGACGTGCACTTTATTTATCAGGCGAAGAAGAACACGGTCCCATAGAACCGTTTTTAGAAGCAGGCGTGGCGCATTTTTACGATTGGCTTGCTAAACAGTAGCAGTCTTGGTGCTTTAAATAGTGTTATTTCACAAAAAAGGAGTTTTGATGAACAATTACAAAGGGTCTTGTTTGTGCGGTTCGGTAACTTTTAAAATTGAGGGTGATTTTGACAGTTTTTATCTGTGCCACTGCAAACATTGTCAAAAGGATACAGGTTCGGCCTTCGCAGCCAACCTGTTTTCAAGTTCGGCTATATTAACTTGGGCATCGGGTGTTGACGCTGTAGTCAACTTCACGCTCGAGAACACGCGTCATAGCAAAAGTTTCTGTAAAATTTGTGGTTCAGCCCTTCCGTGTACTCAACTCGGTGACATTCTAGCCGTACCCGCTGGGTGTCTGGATACGAAACTACTAATTAAACCTACTGCACATATCTTCGGCGTAAGCAAAGCTGCGTGGGAAGTAAGCTTAGAAACCATCACAAAATTCGAACGTTTACCGTAACAAACATTGAGTACTCATTCGAAACCTAATGGCTTTATACTAAACAAAATTCGCTGCTTGAATAACGGCAGCTCGATTGTTGCTCGCATTCACAACATTCTCCGCTTAACGTGTTCCGTTTTTGTCAAAAATAGCGAGTAACTTTTTCAGAAAATTCTATAGTTCTCACAATTCCGCCTGTTGTCACCCAACCATTCAAAAAACATAAACCAATGATCTAAAAACATTTTATTGAAATGGCATATGCTGTGAATAACTCCATGTGAATACTCTCCTCCGTTTTTAAGCAGTATGGAGGCCGAAAAACCAAGGAGTTAGATATGAAAAAATTAACAATTGCTACACTAATCAGCGCCGCACTTTCTACTGCCGCGTTTGCTGGCAATGGTATCGAAAAAATAGACACCACATTTGCCGATTTGGATAACGATGACAACGGCTATATTTCACGAGAAGAAGCTGACGACGATGAGATTTATGCGCACTTTTCCAAAATTGATACCAATTCAGACATGCAGCTTTCAATTAAAGAGTTCAATGCTCATGTAACGAAGCACCCTCAACATTTCGATGACGACGTGCTTGCAACGGTAAAATCGATGAAAGAGAGTATGGGTACAGAAGGTACAATGGAAACGGAAGTAAAAGTTGATACTGATGTCGATGAAGTGGTTGCCGCGACGAAAGACAAAAGGCTGACTCACGAACTAAGAGCTAAGACTGAGTTGAAGGCTAACGGAAACTTAGAAAAGACAAACGTTGACAAAGTCGCTGAAGATACTGTTGTTCACGATAATACGGTTATCGCAGATGAAGCGGTCATTGCGCGCAGTAAATTTGAGATGATGGACGCTAACAGCGACGGTAAGCTTACTAAAGCTGAAGCCTCGCGAAGTGGTGTAACACGTGATTTTGATAATATTGACGCAAATGACGATGAATTAATTACGCGTACGGAATTTAAGCGTTATCAGAGTAAGTCTGAAAGTAACTCAAGTGATAGTTCTGAAGAGTAATGACTAAGTTGTACTAGCTCAGATTAGATCTGAGCTAGATTCTTTAGCATCTAACTTTCGGGTGTTGACTTAATCACTTCCTCGATTTCACTGTTACCACTCAAGCGTGCGAGATCAATAAGATAACCTTTTTCTAGCTTATCCAAAGTGTGTCCTTCAAGTCGCGCTTTTACCTCTTCAACATCACCATTGGCAATAGAAGTTTTAAGCGCTGCATGATTATTTAACGATCGGTCTTCTGTTTTTTCAGCTGAATCATTCGCAGTCATAGTTCATCCTTAATTTTCACTTAGTAAAAAAAACATTAGTGCTTTTTACCTTTTGTAGTTAAAGATGACACTAAACGATCACACCGTCATGCCACCCATATCTCGAACTGCCAAGGCGTGAGTTTACACACTGAATCAGCTCCGAAGGTTTTCTTTTCGTCGCGCTCCCAGTGCGCATACTCACCTTCAAACAATGGTTCTTCAAACGTTACATCAAGCTGCTCATTTGAAAAATTAATCGCAACGAACACTTTTTCATTTTCATTACAACGTACAAAACTAAAAACCTTATCCATCTTAGAGTTTGGCACCTGTATCATTCTTGCCCCGTACTCTCCGTTCCCTAGCACGGTTTTGGACTTTTTAAGAGCAATTAGCTTACGGTACAAGTTGCCTATTTCATGTTCTTGCCAGTGTATAGGATCGTGCTCAAAGAACGCTAAACGCTTGGTTTCCCCAGCTTCTTGCCCGTTGTGAATGAGCGGCATACCTTCACCTACCACAGACAACGCAATGCAGGCTTCAAGCGCATCACCAAATTGTTCGCGCTGAGTGCCATCCCAGGCATTTTTATCGTGATTGCTAACAAAGGTCATTCTGTAAGCGGAGTGAGGCCAGCTGCGTTCGTTCCACGAATAATACTTGCGCAACCTATCCAGCGAACATTGTCCGTGTGCGAGTTCGTGTAGCGTCTCGTTCCAACTCCATGCGTATGTCATATTGAACGCATTTTCGTGAAGATCTCGATTCTCCCATTCAGCCAACATGAAGACTGGTCTGATTGCGCTTAGCGTTTGCACTGCTTGCTGCCAAAAATCGTTGGGGACATACCCCGCTACATCACAGCGAAACCCATCAATGTCGAACTTTTCAACCCAATAACACAACGCGTTAATCATGTATTTGCGAAGGCCAACGTGTTCATAATCAAACTCTATGATATCGCTCCAATCCCACCACGGAGATGGACGAAAATCTCCTTTGTAGTCTTTGGCGTACCACTCGGGGTGCTGTTCAACCAAAGGATTATCCCACGCACTGTGATTTGGCACCCAGTCTATGATGACTTTTAGCGAAAGCTTGTGCGCTTCATCCACCAGCGCTTTGAAATCCTCTTCGCTACCAAATTCAGGGTTAATGGCCAGATAGTCTTTTACTGCATAGGGGCTACCAAGCTCCCCTTTCCTGTTTTTTTCCCCAATAGGATGTACAGGCATTAGCCAAACAATATCCGCGCCGAGTGACTTAATGTGAGCTAACCCTTTTCTCACTCCTTCAAAGTCACCTTGCTCTGAAAACTGTCGAGTGTTGACCTGATAAATAACTGCGTGAGATGACCATTCTGGCTGAAGCACGTTATATCGTTTCTTTGGGACAGGATTGATATCCATATTATCTTTCCTTATCGAGATTAGCGTTTAGAAAAAGAATGTGGTTCTGCGTCGCGTTACTTTTAGGCTTTAAACTGAGGTGAGCTAAGCTGTTAACTGCCGCAAGCTCGTGGCTTAAAGAATAGGTAAACTTGTAACACCTAAAATTAGTACCCAAATACCGAAAAAAAGTTTTAGACGCTGAACCGAAAATGCTAAAACAACAAACTTTGCAATCGTTCCACCGACTATTGCACCTGCCCCAGCAAACAAAACAACCTGCCATACCACAGACTCGCTTATAAAAGCGTGATATGGCAATGCAGACCACACAGTAAAAGCCGACAAGATAACCGCGCTGGCAATAGACAAAGTTACATTAAACCCTCGAATTATGAGGTAAACAGCGACTAACTCTCCTACTCCTACCGAAAGCCACGCGGTGATAATGCCGCCTAAAAAACCAATGAAAGGTAAAAGCAAAAGATCTTTCGTATGTAAGTCTTTTTTGAAATGGGTACGCTTCATTAGCGGAATAGAAGCAAATATTGCGATTGCTAATAGAATAGAAAAACTACCAAAAGCGATGTGAAGGTTATTGGCCCCACCCCACAAATGCTCTAGAAGCCTTGTACTTTGAGAAGAATACTGAGCGAATCCTATGCCGCATATTGACGAGGGAACCGTTAACATCAGTACACTGGGTAATGCCTTCCAATACTGATCATACTTGTGTTGGTGTTTATAATACGCGGCCCAAGTTAGTGCCCCCGCGGTCATACCACAGCATTGGATGGCGAAACTCGTTGCCACAACGCTTTGCGCAGAAAATGACAGGTAGTTAAAAAACGGAACGAAAACCACGCCACCGCCAGCTCCAGTGGCATTCGCAAATATAGCACCAATAACGCCAAGAACGCTGAAAAGCCCGAACTCTTTAACAAGCTCAATAGGGGCTGGTTGCGCTAGCAAACTGCCGATCCATAAAAATAAAAGTACTATCAACGCTGTTTTACCAGCGTTTTGCTTGATGAGAGAAATCACATACGTCCTTAAGGCAGAAAATACGGCAAGTTACACGGCATGACTTTTTTAAGTACGCAGCCAACTAGCACCTGTACAATTTTCAAACTATTGTTATTCAACTACGTATAAGGTTTTACTTACACAGATATCATATACAGCATTTTAAAAAACATGGTTGAAGTATCTACATTTGAGCACCAGGTGCAACTGCATCTTTCGCCAAACCGCTCAGCAACATGGCAACAGACAAAGCACCTTATTGCAGCTTTTGCCCTTTTTATCAGCTCGATAGCTATTGCTTGGTCACTGGCCGGTGCGTGGGTCATATTACCTTTTGCAGGATTGGAGGTCGGGTTACTAACGCTGATTATGTATTTAGTTTCTAAAGCGACATACCGCTGGGAGACGCTCTTAATTTCATCAAACAGCATTCAAGTCACTAGCTCAACCGGTATAAGCATAGAATTCTTCCGCCCTGATACGTCCTTGTACTATAAAAAAGACTTGAGCTTAAAATGTGCGCCACAGCTTGTGCTACAAGCCCCTCTGCAGCAATTTGAAGTGGGATCATTTTTAAATTTAGAGGACAAAGAGCGTGTCCATAAATGTATGCAAAAGGCAGGGGTCGCAGTATGTTCGAATAAGTGGTGGTAATTCGTGTTGCTTTGAAATGCAACCAATGCGTAAGGCTCCTTATCGTGCATGACACAAAATTAATGATCATTGTGGCTATTTTCGACTATTTAGATATAAGACGCAGCGATAACGAGTTGCGACCTAATGAGGGTTACACTATGAACTTATACATCGAGTCACTAGAAGGCGGCAATTACCTCGCATCAACCGGTATGGGCGCCTCACGCACCTTGGTTCGCGACAACAAGTCACAACCTAAAACGTTTCACTGTTTGAACGAGATTAGGGAGCATTTTGACTCTCAAGCCTTTGAGAAAGTTTGGCTCCGTCAAAGCACACCGTATGAAGAAATGGTTGGTCAAACCGATCATCCCGGTGCGTTAGAGCTTGAAATTGAGTGGTAGCGACTTGCAGGTGTACTAGCAAGTAAGACCAATAGTTTTCAATGTTCAATGCACCACTTAGCACGTTTTTTGCGTACAACTAATGTGACGTAAATTAAAACGGTATTTTATTGAATTAGAAACAGTAAGAATGGTCTTCTTCTGTAGTTAATAAAATACCTACATGCTAAGGAGAATTGCATGAAAATAAGTAAGTTAGCTATAAAATCTGTGTTTGTGGCTGCCGTGTTAGCCTTGACGGCGTGCGCTTCGATGGGCGACGGAACTGTTGCTGAAAAGCGACAAGCTATTTTAGATATGCAAGATAACGCGCTTGCCCGTCTTTATTCTGAAAAGCCCGATACGCGCTCTCAGGTTAAAGACGCTGCCGGCTACGCCGTATTTACCAATGCTAACATCAACGTATTCTTTGTGGCGGCGGGCACAGGCTACGGTGTTGTAAACAATAATGTAACCGGCGCAAAAACCTATATGAATATGGCCGAAGGTGGCGTAGGCCTTGGCTTAGGCGCAAAAGATTACCGAATTGTTATGGTTTTCCACACACAAAAAGCGATGAATCACTTTATTGAAAATGGATGGACCGTAGGTGGTAACGCGGATGTAGCAGCGAAAGCTGGTAACAAAGGTGCATCTGCAGAAGGCGAAGGCTACTTGGGTAACGTCACAGTGTATACTATGACTGAAAGCGGCCTTACATTACAGGCCACTGTTAAAGGCACGAAATTTTGGGTAGATAAAGAACTAAACTAATTCTGCCCTAACTACTCCTAAACATATTAGCGATTAGCGCTCCAACACACGAAGGCCTCTTGAATGCAAGAGGCCTTTTTATTTTTTCTGCACAACTGCCAGCTACCGCTCTAAATCTTTAGGCTGTCTGAATCACAGTAATAAGCAGTGTCGTGTTCCCCATAGCATCTCTTACCACCGCCGTGTATACGAAAGTCTAAATTTAGGGGGAAACCCTCATAACTGAATTGAACACTCGTGACTACGCTTTACTTGTAAAAGGCTCGCTTAGCAGCACGCTAAGCCATAAACGAGGGTTTCATCATGCAACCACAAAACAACAAAGTGATAAGAGCAGTAGTAAGAACGATATTAACGAGCGCATTGTTCGCTTCGGCGACGGTAGGCTTTTCAACTAACGCGGCAATAATAGGCAGCAGTTATGGGAATGCAGTCCATGTCGATCTTTCCATTACAAGTAATATAGGAGGTATGGTCTCTGCAATCGCTAACTCAACTATCAACTTAGCTCATACCAGCGGTAGTGCTCCTGAAAATTATTCTCAGATTGACACTATCATTGGCGCAAGCGCAGATGCTTCGGGTACGTTGGGCAGCCCCATCGACGTTACAGAGTTTGATGGCGCGCTATCCACCGCCATTATTGAAGGTGAATCTCAATCGTCTTTAACGAGTTTTGTTCCGGCAAGCTTTTTTACGTCAGGCCGCGGAACCATAAACGACCTTAATCTTGACTTATTTTCAGACTTACTTGGAATAAGTGGCTTTTTAACGCTAAGTGCTGATGTACTTTCCACAGTCTCGCAAATTGACGGAAACGCCACGACCGGCTCAAACGTGAATCTATCTACAGCAGGTTCATCAGACATCGTGGATGTGGAAGTGAATCTTTGGGGAAATACCGTAACGGCTACTGCACTTGAAAATCAGTCTCTCTTTGCAGGTTTGAATATCGCTGACTTTGGCTTGGGAATATTTGTTAATGAAGTCGAAAAGTCGTGTTCCAACACCTCTTGCACAGAATCACGCAACGCGGTTAGAGTATCTTTCGATGATTTCTCACTAAATGCATTTTACGATGCGCTATTCCCTGCTGGCGGGCCGTTAACCGGGCCTGTGTTTAACTTGACCAACAACCCTATTGTCAACGGCGAGATCATTTTAGCTAGCTCGTTTGCTACAACCTCTTCTTCAACTGAGGTAAGTGCACCCTCTACGTTTGCAATTTTTATTTTCGCAGTAGGCTTATTGAGTGCAAGAAGATTTAATAAACACAAAATGCTACAGAAATAACGTTTGAAAATCTCAAGGCAGAAGGAGCAAGTCTACGGTTTCTCTCTTTCTTGCCTTGAGAATCATATCGCTCACATTTTACTGAGCACGGTTTTCCTCAATCTGCATCCACTGTGCTCTTGTACAATTCTCGAGAAGCTCAAATGCTTCAACAACCACATCTTCTCCTTGTATAAATGGATGTGCCTGATTATCTTTCCTATCCGTTAACGCCTTAAGCTTATCTCTTGTTCCGTCTCTTCCAGGGTGATTTGACAAAAATACATCAATATTTTGTTCTTTCACCAACGCTTTCATTGTATTGGCCGAGTTTGTATAAGACTTTATTCTTGCGACATCCGGACCATAATTGAGCCCTGTGCCGCCCCATAATACAGCGCGATGCCGCTCATCTCCATCGATCACAGGGAGAACGATAGTAAGCGTACCCGGTGTGTGTCCTGGCGTTACATAAAACGCTAACTCAGTGCCATTCACGTTGAGTACATCCCCATCTTCAATCAGTAAATCTTTTTCAGGTTTTGCTCCCCAGCGATAGCTTGCAAACGCGTCGTTTTCTAACACGTGCCACTCAATTTCACTCATCACAATACGTGGACTATAAACTGATTTAATCAGCCCAAAACCACCGTAATGATCGCCGTGTCCATGAGATATGATTAGATGGGAAATCGGCTTATCTCCCAACCCGAGTGCCGAAAGTCCGTTAAGGATATAATGTTGAGCTTGTTGGTTATTATTTAGCGCGTCTACTAAAACTATACTTTCGCCCGTATCAATTGCCCAACTTGCTACGTTGCCAGCGCCGACATAATAAAGGTTATCGAAGACCTGTTGAGGTGGAATGTGACGACGGACTTTAGCATTTCCTTTTACTTCGCTAACACCATTACTGCGCTTGGATCTCTCGCGCCGATTTTCGCTAATAACGAACATATTCCGCGGCTCTTGACTAATATCGCAAAGACTCGCCAATCCAGGAAAATGCTTAGCACTTTTCAATCCTTTATCCGCGTAATATTGCGCAGTGTATACATCGGCTGAGTAAGTATTATTGGACATCCAAACCGCCAGAAGCATTATTGCAAGCTGCCATACAGACTTTTTTATATTAACCATAACGCTTTCCATTCTAGGTATATAAAACCACGTTGTTTTACGATGTTGATTTTTTCACTGTTTGGGACAACTGTATTCAGTTTGCATTAAACCATAAACAATATTTTGCATAAGCACTTTTAATTGGGCATATTTTAAACACAACTGACGAAGGGATTTCTTATGATAATCGTGGTGTTTAATCAAAAAGGCGGCGTAGGCAAATCGACCATTAGCACCAATTTAGCTGCGCAAAGCGCTAAGCTGGGTCATAAGACCTTATTGGTAGACTTAGACGCTCAGGGAAATAGTACTCACTACGTGGGATTTAACGCCAGAGAACAAAGCCTTACCGTGGCCGATATGTTCAAACAAGTAGTTGGCATTTTCAGAACAGCCAAGAAGCCTAACGCGTTCGTGCATGCAACGCCTTATGAAAACCTCTTCGTTATGCCTTCTTCTCCTGCGTTGGCAGAAGTCGAGCGAGAGCTCGAGTCACGATACAAAATTTTTAAACTTAAAGACGCGTTAAAGGAGTTAAAAGACGAATTCGACAACATTTTTATCGACACGCCTCCTAATTTTAATTTTTATTCTAAAGCGGCACTTATTGCTGCTGATGGCTTTTGCGTCCCCTTTGATTGCGACGACTTCTCGGCACAGGCGATTGAGCGTTTACTTGAAAATGCAATGGAACTAAAAGAAGACCACAACCCTGAACTGCGTTTGTTGGGTATTGTTGTTAATCAATTCAATAGCCAAGCAAAGCTTCCAAGAGAGTTAATTGAGACACTTAAGCAGCAAGATTTGCCAGTGTTAGAAAGTTATATAAGTGCCACGGTAAAAGTGAAAGAGTCTCACTCTAAGCGAATGCCGCTGCCTTTCTACTTACCTAAGCACAAAGTGACGAATCAAATTGCGGCTTTATTTGAAGAACTCAATGCGAGCAAAACCTAACGCTAACAAGTTTCGCTAAACATCAATATCAATATGCTTAAGCCCACCCTCGCTGTTACCTCGCTCTTTATCTTTCGAGTTTTCAGCTGATTTTTCGATAATCTCAGTTCGCTTCACGTCTTGAAACTGATCGCGCTCTTCTTCACTGAAATGCTCGGACTTTTTGGTCTTTTGCACTTTCTTCACGCGGTCGTCCGTCTCAATCGGCACTTTTGTGTTGCGAGGCAAAATGGGAAACAGTAGATCGTTGCTCATACGCCCTCCAGAAGTTTGCATTTGTCTCTATAACTTATCGGCAACGAGTTGCCTAAAATTACGGTTCAAAACTAATTCATAACGAATTGTTTTATTATATACACATTAAATTAGAGTTAATGTGCCAAAAGAGTTCACTTTAGCCTTGCAAATCCTAATTCAAAACGCTAATGTTTCAGCCGTTCGAAATTAGGAATTAAAATTTTCAAAATGATTAACTGCGCGACGAAACATCACCATCACCACAAAGCATAACCTTTCAGGTTCGTGCTGGAAGGTCTATGTATCCTTCCAGTGGCGCAGATAAAACAAATTCTCGACCCTCGGAAGGAAACTTCCGGGGGTTTTTCGTTTTAGGCGCAATCAAAAGTTAAAACACAACGTGTAAGGAACGTTTCAATGAGTAACAGCAAAAGACTTCGAATTGCCGTACAGAAATCAGGTCGATTGAGCGATGACAGCATTGCCCTACTGAAAGCTATAGGCATTAAACTCAATATTCGTGATCGCCTGCTGATTGCGCATTCTACGAACCAGCCTATTGATTTGCTTCGCGTGCGTGACGACGATATTCCAGGTCTTGTTATGGATGGTGTAGTAGACCTAGGTTTTATTGGCGAAAATGAGCTAGAAGAGAAAATGCTAGAGCGTAAAGCTGCGGGCAAGCCATTCGAATATGAAGTATTGCGTCGTCTAGACTACGGCGGCTGCCGCCTGTCTATTGCGGTACCTAATGAGATGGATTATCAAGGAATCCAGTCGCTAGAAGGCAAAAAAGTAGCAACAACTTACCCCTACCTACTTGAGCGCTACTTCAAAGAACAGGGCATAAATGCAAAGGCTGTAATGCTACAAGGTTCTGTGGAAGTGGCTCCACGAGCAGGTGTAGCTGACGCTATCTGTGACCTTGTATCTACCGGTGCAACCCTTGAAGCTAACGGTCTTGTTGAAAAAGACGTTATTTTCCGCAGTAAAGCGGTACTTATTAAGCGCGCTGATGGCGAGCTTAGCGACGAGAAAGAAACACTGGTTAACCGACTAATGCCACGTGTTGATGGCGTATTATTAGCAAAAGAAAGCAAGTACATCATGCTACACGCACCAAAAGCGTATTTAGAGCAAGTGAAAAGCCTACTTCCAGGTGCTGAAAATCCTACGGTTCTACCACTTGCTGGAAATGAAGAACAAGTTGCTATCCACGTTGTTTCTACAGAGACCTTGTTCTGGGAAACCATGGAGAAACTTAAAGCCCTTGGTTGTAGCTCTATTCTTGTAATGCCAATCGAAAAAATGATGGGCTAAAAGGCAGGCAATTATGATTACTTGGTCATCTCTTTCGGTAAATGAGAAAAAACAGGCGCTAGCCCGCCCGGCTATGGCCAATAGCCAACAGTTAAAGCAGACCGTGGGCGACATTATCGCCCGCGTTGAAAAAGAAGGCGATGAGGCAGTACTTGATTACACACGTAAATTTGACTGCCCAGACTTAACTAGCCTTGTACTTTCACAAGAAAACATTGATGCTCTTGCTGCGAAGGTAACGCCAGAGGTAGCAAGTGCTATCGATACTGCGTTCAACAACATAAAAATGTTTCACGAAGCGCAAATGCCTAGTGATATCGCGCTAACCACAACGCCTGGTGTTAAATGCGAGCTGCGCTTCACCGCCCTTGATGCAGTGGGTCTTTATATTCCAGGCGGCAGCGCTCCACTTCCATCAACCGTATTGATGCTAGGCGTACCTGCATTGGTGGCGGGCTGCGAAAATAAGCTACTTTGTACTCCACCAAACAAAGAACAGCTTATCGCGCCTGAAATTGCGTATGCGGCCAGAAAATGCGGCATCGACAAGATCTTCTTGTGTGGTGGTGCCCAAGCAATCGCCGCTATGGCCTTGGGAACAGACAGCGTTCCTCAAGTAGATAAGATTTTTGGCCCGGGTAACAGCTTTGTGACTGAAGCTAAACAGCAAGTAAGCCAACGTGCTGATGGTGCAGCTATTGATATGCCGGCCGGCCCATCAGAAGTGTTGGTACTTGCTGATGAGTTCGCAAATCCTGAGTTTGTAGCGGCCGACCTGCTTTCCCAAGCCGAGCA
The DNA here is from genome assembly GCF_017849675.1 of Alteromonas sp. AO-Serp. Taxonomy (NCBI): domain Bacteria; kingdom Pseudomonadati; phylum Pseudomonadota; class Gammaproteobacteria; order Alteromonadales; family Alteromonadaceae; genus Alteromonas; species Alteromonas sp. AO-Serp. The sequence continues at coordinate 4,303 of NZ_JAFLMX010000112.1, read as the reverse complement.
CGGTCCAGACTCGCAGGCTATTTTGGTGTCTAACAGCGCTACACTTATTGAAGAAGCAAAAGCCGCGGTTGAACGTCAATTAGCAACCCTATCTCGCGCTGAGATTGCCCGCCCTGCTATGGAAAATGCGCGTTATATTTTGGCTGATTCCATTGAGCAAGCCATTGAAGCAAGTAACGCCTACGCTGCTGAGCACTTAATTGTACAAATAGAGAATGCCCGTGATTATTTGCCAAAAATTAAATACGCAGGCTCTATATTCCTAGGCCCGTGGTCACCAGAATCTGCAGGTGATTACGCGTCGGGCACTAACCACGTACTGCCAACCTATGGCTATGCTAAGAATTACTCTAGCCTTGGATTATTAGACTTTATGCGTCGCTACACTATTCAAGAACTAAGCGCAGACGGCATGCGTAATTTAGGCCCTGCGATTATGGCACTTGCAGCTGCCGAGGGCTTGGATGCACACGAACAGGCCGTTGCACTTCGCATGCAGGCACTTAAGCAAGGAGACGCCTAATGTCGGCACTTATCGATAACCTAATTAACGAAAATTTAGTGCCGCTAAAGCCGTATGAATCGGCTCGTCGCTTGTTTTCAGGTGGTCAAGACTGGCTTAATGCCAACGAGTCACCTTATGCCAACGAATACAGCGTAGATAGCAGCAACTTTAACCGCTATCCGTCATGTCAGCCCGAAGCGGTAGTCAGTGGTTACGCAAACTACGCCGGGCTAGACAAATCGCAGCTTATTGTTACCCGCGGCGCAGATGAAGGCATTGAACTGCTTATTCGCACCTTCTGCACGCCGGGTAAAGACAGCATTCTGATATGCCCGCCTACCTACGGTATGTATGCAATCAGTGCTGAAACCTGTGATGTGGGCATTAAGAAAGTGCCGCTTAACGACGACTTTAGCCTTAACGTGAATGCTGTATGCGCTGAAGATGACGTTAACGTGATTTTCATCTGTGCGCCCAACAATCCAACCGGTACGCCAGTTGCTCGTGAAGACATTAAAACCGTGCTCAATCACTTTGCCGATAAAGCACTGGTTGTTGTAGATGAAGCGTATATTGAGTTCGATGCCGACAATACGTGGGCAAATGAAATAAACAACTATCCAAACTTGGTGGTACTTCGTACGCTGTCTAAAGCGTTTGCTCTTGCCGGTCTTCGCTGTGGTTTTACACTTGCTCAGGCACCCGTCATCCAAGCACTACTTAAAGTGATAGCGCCCTATCCCATTCCAGAGCCAGTAGCGCAGATTGCTGCACAAGCATTGTCGGCTGAATCGCTAACGTTACTTGAGCTTCAGGTGGCTACTATTAACCGGGAAAAAGAGGCCCTAGCCGAAGCGCTGGAATCTATCGAAGGCTTTGAATTAGTGGGTGATAGACGAGCAAACTTTATCTTATTCCGCTACGCAAAAGCGCAAGCCCTAATGCAGTACTTGGTAAGCCAAGGCATGCTTATTCGCGATCAATCAAAACAGCTTAACTTACAAAACTGTTTACGCGTAAGCATAGGCACTGAAGAGCAAAACCAGCGTTTGATGCAGCTAATTAACGAATTTAAAAATAATGAGGACGCGGCATGAGTCAGCAAGCCATTTTATTTATTGACCGCGACGGTACACTCGTAGAAGAGCCGCCAGTAGATAAGCAATTAGATAGTTTAGAGAAGCTTGTTTTCGAGCCAAACGTTATTCCTGTGCTACTTAAACTAAAGGCAGCTGGGTTTAAACTCGTGATGGTAAGTAACCAAGACGGCTTGGGTACAGACAGTTTCCCGCAAGAAGACTTCGACAAGCCACACAATGCCATGATGGCCATTTTCGAAAGCCAGGGTGTAGTGTTTGACGACGTGCTTATTTGCCCGCACTTCGATGCTGATAACTGCACATGCCGCAAACCAAAGCTTGGCTTAGTAAAAGAATACCTACAGAAAGGCAAAGTGGACTTCACTCGTTCGTTTGTTATTGGTGACAGAATTACCGATGTACAGCTTGCTGAAAACATGGGTATTCGCAGCTTTCAGTACAACCGTGAAAGCTTAAACTGGAACGATATTCAGAAAAGCTTGTTAGCGTCTTCACGTATTGCAGAGGTGGTACGTACCACCTCTGAAACCGACATTCGCGTGCGTGTAGATCTTGATTCGCAGGCTAAGTCGACAATTCAAACCGGCATGGGCTTTTTTGACCACATGCTTGACCAAATTGCGACCCACGGTGGCTTCGAGCTAAACCTGACTACCGATGGCGACTTGCATATTGACGATCACCACAGTGTAGAAGACACTGCGCTTGCCCTTGGTGAAGCGCTTAAAAAGGCACTAGGCGACAAACGCGGTATTGGTCGCTTTGGTTTCGCGTTGCCAATGGATGAATGTCGTGCGGAATGTATTATGGACATATCAAACCGTCCACACCTTAAGTTTGACGCTGAATTTAGCCGCGACCAGGTAGGTGAAATGGCCACCGAAATGGTACCGCACTTCTTCTATTCGCTTGCACAAAGCATGGGGCTATCGTTACACCTTTCCACCAGCGAAGGTAATGCTCACCACCAAGTAGAAAGCCTGTTTAAAGTATTTGGCCGTGCGCTACGTCAAGCCATTACGCGCCAAGGTGATGCACTACCAAGTAGTAAAGGAGCCCTGTAATGTCAGTGGTAAACCCCAGCCAGCGACAAAAAATAGTCATAGTAAATACCGGCTGCGCGAACATTTCATCAGTACGCTTTGCCCTTGAGCGCTTAGGCGTTGAAGTGGACGTATCTGACGATGTAAACGTGATAAAAAACGCTGATAAAGTGTTTTTACCCGGCGTAGGAACAGCGGCAGCAGCGATGGCAAGCATTAAGCAAAAAGCGCTAGTGGAAACCCTGCAGTCGCTTACCCAACCTGTGCTAGGCGTATGTTTAGGCATGCAACTTATGGTTGAAACCAGCGCTGAAGGTGGTTTTCAAGGTACAGGCAACATCGACTGTTTGAACCTAATGCCAGGTCATGTGGCTCGCATGGGATCAAAAGGCGTGCGCTTACCTCATATGGGTTGGAACACAGTCTCTCATAAAGAAGAAAGTTTATTTAAGGGCATCCCACAAGATACCTACTTTTACTTTGTGCACAGTTTTGCCGTTCCTGAATACGAGCACACGCTTGCAAGCTGCACTTATGGTAATACGTTTTCAGCAGCGATAAATAAAGACAACTTTTACGGGGTGCAATTTCACCCAGAACGTTCTGGCGAGGCCGGAGCACAATTACTGACTAACTTTGTGAACCTATAATGATTATTCCAGCGATTGATCTTATTGACGGACGCGTAGTACGCCTTTATCAAGGCGACTACGAGCAGAAAACCCAATACGAACTGGACCCAGTAGACGTGGTTCACGACTATGCCGACCAAGGTGCAACCTGGCTGCACATTGTTGACCTAACAGGCGCTAAAGACACCAGTAAACGTCAGCTTTCACTAATTAAATCTATGGTGGACACCAAGCGCATGCAGTTTCAAGCAGGCGGCGGTATCCGTAGTGAAGAAGAAGTGGCGCAATTACTAGAAACGGGCGTAAGCCGCGTAGTGATTGGTTCTTTGGCGGTAAAACAGCCCGAGCTTGTGAAGTCTTGGGTAGAAAAATACGGCCCAGAGCACATTGTATTGGCCCTTGATATCAATATTAGCGACAGCGGTGAAAAGCTTATTGCTACCCACGGTTGGCAAGAGAATTCTGGCGTAGCCCTTGAAGGCTTGCTTGAAGACTTCGCTACAGTAGGCGCAAAGCATGTGCTGTGTACCGACATTAGCCGCGACGGCACGCTACAAGGTGCGAACACTGAGCTGTATCAAGAAATGGCAGCCCGTTTCCCACACGTTAGCTGGCAAGCGTCTGGCGGTATTGGCAGCATCGCTGATATCGAAGCGCTAAAACCCACAAACGTTGGCGGCGTTATTCTTGGGCGCGCACTACTTGAAGGTAAGTTTACGGTGAAGGAGGCTATTGCATGCTGGCAAAGCGCATAATTCCCTGTTTGGATGTACGCGACGGCAAAGTCGTTAAAGGCGTTCAGTTTAGAAATCATGAAATTATTGGTGATATTGTGCCTCTTGCCGAGCAATACGCAAAAGCGGGGGCCGACGAGTTGGTATTTTACGATATCACAGCAAGTTCTGATGCCCGCGTGGTAGACAAAAGCTGGGTAAGCCGTATAGCACAGGTTATTGATATCCCGTTTTGCGTAGCGGGCGGCATTAAGAGCATTGAAGACGCCGGGCGCATTTTGGAAATGGG
>NZ_JAFLMX010000102.1:0-7554 GCF_017849675.1 Alteromonas sp. AO-Serp | reverse complement strand
ACATTTTAAACTCGCCCTTTGGGAAGGTCTGGCAAGCTTCCTAGCTGCATTCTGGGAATTTGAAAGGGAACAGCCATTCCTGCATTCCCACGCTTTGCTAGGAAGCTTGCCAGCGCCTTCTGAGTGGGCAATTATCTATGCGGATTGGTATAACGGAGCAAGCAACTAACTAAAAAGGCCAGCAATTGATGCTGGCCTTTTTTAGTATGCGACTGCTTCTGTAAACTCATATGTAAATCGAGCTAAAGAAGCTTTTGTAGTCGTTATTTATTCTTTTCAAAATGTTCGAAGTCCACATCTTCCTGCTTCAAACCGGCTTTAGGATCGTTATAAACGCTTTCGTCCAATGCTCCTTCGCTTTTAGCTACAATGCACGACACCATACAGTCGCCTGTAATGTTTACCGCAGTGCGTGTCATATCCAGCAGTCTGTCTACACCGATAATAAGTGCGATCCCTTCAACCGGTAGGTTCACTTGCTGCAATACCATAGCTAGCATGATAAGGCCCACACCTGGCACACCGGCGGTTCCGATAGAAGCAAGGGTGGCGGTAAGTACTACCATCATATAGTCGCCAAGGCTTAAATCGACAGCGTAAACCTGGGCAATAAAGACCGTGGCAACACCCTGCATTATGGCCGTGCCGTCCATGTTAATTGTTGCGCCTAGCGGCAGGGTGAACGACGATACCGAGTTACCTACGCCAAGCTTGTTTTTCGCCGTTTCCATAGTGACGGGCAAGGTAGCGCTACTGCTTGAGGTACTAAATGCGAATAGCGCAGCGTCACGCATTTTCTTCATCAAGATAACAGGGTTTAATCCCGATAAAGCTTTTAGCAGCACAGAGTAGGTTACCAGGCCGTGAAGGATTAACACGCCAAATACTAAGAAGAAATATTTCGCCAGGCTCAGAATTGTTTCGCCACCAATAGTGGAGAAGAGTTTCGCCATCAACACGTACACGCCGTACGGCGCTAAGTTCATGATGATGGTAACAAGACGCATGATTACCGTATTAATATCTTCAAAGATAGCGGTAAGACGCTTGCCCGCATCACCTGTCATCGCCATAGCTATACCAAACAGTACGGCAAACACAATGATCTGTAGCATGTTGCCCTGTGCCATTGAGTTAATTGGGTTGCTTGGGAACATGTTAACGATAACGTCAGACAGGCTAGGGGCCTCTTTCGCTTGGAAGGTAGTTTCTGTTGTTAGATTTAGCCCGTCACCCGGAGACACCACTAAAGCTATACTCATGGCTAGTGTTATGGCAATGGCGGTTGTGACAACATAGAGTCCGACTGACTTTGCGCCAAGTCTTCCCAATTTACTAGGGTCAGACAGTGTGCTGGTTCCGCAAATTAAGGAAACAAACACAAGAGGAACCACAAGCATTTTTAAGCTGGCAATAAATATTTGGCCGAGAGTGGAAAATATACCTTCTACAAGAATGTTATACGTTGAGAACTCTAAACCGAATATCGAAAAAGTAAAATCTCCGCTATCATCAAACAATAATTGGAGAAAGACACCAGTCAAGATACCGGCAGCCATGCCGATAAAGATGCGGGCGGTTAAACTATATTTATGTGCAGATGAAGACATTAATGTTCCCTGTGCATTTTTATATTTTTAATCTTTCGTAGTGTGCCAGATTCAGTTGATTTTTAAACATAAAAAACGACGCAATTGTCAATAAAAGAGGTTCAGGAACGAATTATGTCGACATTAGCGAAAACGCTAAGCCTAATTAGCGCATTATTTATGCTAACAGCATGTGGTGGGGGCGGTTCATCAGTCTCTCGAGATAACACGGATAACGGAAGCGGAGACGGCGGTACCACATCACCAACCTATTCAATCGCTTTAACACTGGAAAATGAAAGTGGAGCAAGCGACAACAGCCTTTCTGAAGACAATAGTCTGTTTGTTGTTGCGACCGTGTCAGATCAAGATGGCGATCCGCATGCAGACGCGTTACTAACCTTTACGCTAAGCAACGAACAACTAGCCGAGTTTGGCAACGACACGGGAACGGCGCGTACAAATTCAAATGGTGTAGCCCGATTACGTCTTAATGCCAGCACGGCTTCTGGAGATGGCGAAATTACCGCTGCGCTCGGTAGCGGCGAAACGGGAACTACTACGTTTTCAGCCACAGCGGTGACAAGCACCGACCCAACCACAATAAGTGTATCGCTAGCCCTACAAAATGCAGCTGGGGAAGCAGACAACAGCTTATCTTCTAGCAACGCATTGGTTGCACTGGCAACCGTGACCAATTCTGAGGGTGAGCCTCAAGCCGATTTGCTCCTAACTTTCTCATTGAGCAACGATGATTTAGCGACGTTTTCTAACGATACTGCCACTGCACTGACTAATGCTGAAGGCGTAGCGTCGATCGGTATGTCGGTGGGAAGCGCATCAGGGGATGGTGAAGTAACGGCTACTTTGCCAACGGGTGAAGCGGATTCAACTACATTCAGCTCTACGGGCAGTACAACGGTAAGTGAAGAGCCCGCGTCACTGGAGCTTTATGCTAACAGCATTCAGCTCGCCTCAAGCGGTAGTGATGAAGTTGAGTTGATAGCACTGGTTAAAAATGAACAAAGTGTGCTGATGGAAGGGGTAGAAGTAAGCTTCTCTGCCGCATCAGGCGATGGGGTTGAACTTCAATTAACTCAACCAGAAACCGCCGCAGATGGTACAGCGCGCGCAATATTAACGTCTCAAAACGATGCGTCAAACCGCATCGTCACCATTACAGCAGGTGCAGGCAGCCTTACGCAAACAGTTGAAATTACCATTGCTGGTACAGAAGTCACCATCAACGGTGCATCGTCAGTTATTTTGAACGACAGCGTAGATTATACAATTCGTGTTCAGGACTCTGACGGAACATCAATTCTCAACCAAGACGTAGTGCTAAGTGCGGTTAACGGAACGCTTAGCAGCACGACTGTTAATACGGGCGCAAACGGACAAGCGACAGTGTCTTACACTGCATCAACGTCTGGCGAAGATACTATCACTGCGGCAGCACTTAACGCTGAGACAAGCTTTACGGTGCAAGTTCAGCAAGACGAATTTAACTTTGTCAACTTGCCTACAGAGGAGGTGCCGCTAGGGCAGACTCAAACTATTACGGTCCAGTGGCGTCAAGACAACACGCCTGTGGTAGGTCAGAATGTTACCTTTAGCGCGTCACGTGGTGTTATTGCGGGCAACGCAACTGTAGTGACCGATGCAGAAGGGCAAGCGAGTATTGATATCAGTGCAAATAACGCGGGTATCTCTTCAATCACTTCATCAGCGAGTGACGGAAGTGGTAATGTGTTGGTTTCAGCACTCACTCAGATTGAGTTTATTGCTACCACACCTCACACACTGATTGCCGATGCATCACCTGACATCATTGGCCCTGACGGTCAAACCAGTACCATCAGTGCAGTTGTTCGTGACGTTGATGGAAACCTAGTGAAGAACAGTGTGGTTAACTTCTCTGTATCTGACGTATCGACCGGATTTGTATCACCTTCTCAGGCAACCACCGACAGCAAGGGGATAGCGACCACCGTCTTTACTTCTGGATCGGTATCGACTCAAGACGCGGTAGTGGTTACTGCTTTTGTTGCTGACGACCCAGCCATTGACGACGAGGTTGTGTTAACAGTGGGCGCACGTGCTTTTGATATCTCGCTAGGAACGGGTAATGAGCTAGAAGAAGCCACATCGACTTCTTACCTAAAGCGCTTTGGTGTGTTTGTATCAGATTCTGCAGGTCAGCCAGTTAGTGGCGTTAACCTGACTGCGTCAGTTGCGCCGGTAAAATACGTAAATGGCGGTGAGTATAGAACCGGCTTTTGGGTATTCGACGATGATGCTTCTCAATGGGTTGCAATAGTAAATCAAAACTGTGAAACCGAAGACGTTAACGACAACGGTATTTTGGATACAACACCAAGAGATGAAGATACCAATGAAGACGGTATGTTAACTCCTGGATTAATTGGGACCATCGCGTTTGCCAACGGTGCAGCGGTGACAGATGAGAATGGCTACGCGGAATTGGAATACCGTTATCCTCGCAGCTATGCAATCTGGTATGACGCCGTCATTTCAGTGTTCGGGCAGTCTACAGGCAGTGAAGCAAGTGCGAAGATGCGTTACACCCTAAGTATTTCTGCTGACGACGTGACGGATGAAGGGGCGTCACCGCCGGCTAATCCATTCGGCGTAACTGATCAGTGTACGCTGGTCACACCATAAAGAGTTTATACTTAACAAGTAACAAAAAGCCGGCTTATAGCCGGCTTTCTTTTTCGCTTAATTTTAATCAGACTTAACTTACGCCTGTTGGAATGGGTAAACCGAACCAATTTTAAGGATTTGTGTAAGCTCATCAAGCGCAGTACGAGATTCAATGAGAAGCTGCGGATCGCGCAAGTCATCTTCACCTAATTCATCGCGATAGTGCTTGTCGACCCAAGCGTTTAGGCGAGCGAACTGTGTATCGTTGATTAACGTATTTTGATTAACTGCGGCAAGTTCTTGGTCATTCATCGCAACGCGCAAACGCAAACATGCCGGACCACCGCCATTACGCATGCTTTGTTTTACATCAAAATAATTAACCGACTTAATGGGCGTACCCAGAGTTACCAGCTTGTCTAAATAGCGCTTAACGGCTTCATTTTCCTCACACTCAGTTGGCGCGATGATGGTCATATCACCACCTGGAAGCGTTATAATTTGCGTGTTGAACAAGTAGGTTTTTACTGCGTCTTGTACAGAGACTTCAGCGGTCGGCACTTCGATAAAGTGAAGCGGTTCGCTACCAAATTTAGCTTGAAGCTCTTTAAATCCAGCATCTTTTTGATAAAACGCTTGCTCGTGGAAAAACAACACATTTTGGTTACCAACAGCGATCACATCGTTGTGGAATACGCCCTGGTCGATAACGTCTGGGTTTTGCTGCATGTAAACTACGCCATCGTCGTCTAGACCGTGTAAGCGAGCTACTGCTTGGCATGCTTCTAGCGTTTGGCGAGCCGGATATTTTTTCGGTGCTGGTTTGCTGGTATCAAATGCATGACGACCATAAACAAACAACTCTACGCCTGCCTGACCATAGTTGCTGCAAAGTCGCGTGTGGTTGGCTGCACCTTCGTCACCAAAATGCTCGTTATCTGGCAGGTGCTGGTGATGAGCAAAGTGCTTTTCATTGGCAAATGTACCGCGCAGGATATTGCCTGTAACCTGAGGCTCTAGTGAACGATGGAACTTGTTGGTTAAGTTTGCAGGGGTAAAGTGAACGCGACCATCAGCAGTATCGGCACTAGGAGACACAGTGGCGGCATTTGCAGTCCACATGCTACTGGCAGAACAACAAGCAAGGAAAATCTCGCGAGATTGCTTTGCAGCGCTTTCTAGCACGCGAGCATCTGAGCCTGTGAAGCCTAATCGGCGCAGTGCGGCGATGTCAGGACGCTCTTGTGGGGCCAACACACCTTGAACCATTCCCATATCGGCCAACGCCTTTGCTTTGGCTAAGCCTTGCTTTGCAGCTTGTTTTGGACTGCTCTTTGCGTTTGCGTTGTTCAGGGAAGCGACATTGCCAAACGACAAACCGGCATAGTTATGGGTAGGTCCTACAAGACCATCAAAGTTAACTTCAAACTGCTTCATACTTTCCCTCATTCTTGGAGTTTTGGCGCTTGACCCTATATGTTACTTTTCCATACGCACTGCGATTAATTTAATAGCAGCGGCAACGCTTTCGTTCTTTTACAGGGACAAACGATGCACTTCTTCACACCTGAACATGTTGTCAGGCTAGGTTGGAATGGCTGGCATTATACGGCTTTTAAGGCCAATGCCAATCGCGCTGTTCATTTATTGTGCAGTTTTTGCGCGTGTTTAAAGCAAAGGAAAGAATAAGTATGAAGAAGATCTTGTTTTCCATTCACTTTGTAGATATATGTTAAAAAAGAGCGAGTACCCTATATATAGTGCAAGGTTGCTCCAATTTTCAGAATTTGACGTAAATAGTCATTAAAAATCAATAGGTTTAGTTCAATTATATGGCAAAATCACTGGTCATAGTCGAGTCACCAGCCAAAGCGAAAACGATAAATAAATATCTCGGTAAAAATTTTATCGTAAAAAGTTCGGTTGGCCACGTGCGAGATCTTCCGACGAAGGCTTTAGGCAAAGTAGAGCCTAAAAAACCGGCTAAAGAACTCAAAACTTTAAGCGAAGAAGAGCGTCAAGAATATCTTCGCCGTCACGAATATTTGAAGCTTGTAGACAGAATGGGTGTGGATCCAGAGAAAGACTGGAAAGCCCACTATCAAGTGCTGCAGGGTAAAGAGAAAGTCGTTAACGAACTTAAAAAGCTTGCTAAAGATGCTGACACTATCTATCTCGCGACCGATTTGGACCGCGAAGGGGAAGCGATTGCATGGCATTTACAAGAGCTGCTAGGTAAAAAAGACAAAACTTACCAGCGAGTGGTGTTTAACGAAATTACTAAAAACGCGATTCAAGATGCGTTCTCAGATCCGGGCGAACTAAATATCTCTCGCGTCAACGCCCAGCAGGCTCGTCGATTCCTAGACCGTGTTGTAGGCTTCATGGTATCGCCACTTCTGTGGAAAAAAATTGCGCGAGGCCTCTCAGCAGGGCGAGTTCAATCGGTAGCGGTTAGACTTGTTGTAGAGCGTGAGCGAGAAATTAAAGCGTTTGTACCTGAAGAGTTTTGGGACGTACACGCAGATTTAACTAGCCAGCAAAAAGCGGCACTGCGCATGCTGGTAGCAAAGCACCAGGGCAATGCGTTCAAGCCTAAAAACAAGGCCGAATCAGATAAAGCGCTTGCTGACTTAGAAGGCGCTAACTACACGGTAGAAAGCCGCGAGTCAAAGCCTACGCAAAGTCGTCCTTCTGCACCATTTATTACCTCAACGCTACAACAAGCGGCAAGTACTCGATTGGGCTTTGGTGTTAAGAAAACCATGATGATGGCACAGCGCCTTTATGAGGCGGGCTACATCACCTATATGCGTACGGATTCAACTAATTTAAGCCAAGAGGCGTTGGACAGTGCTCGTGCATACATTTCAGATAATTTTGGTGACAAGTACTTGCCTGATTCGCCAAATCGCTACGGCAGTAAAGAAGGTGCGCAAGAGGCGCACGAAGCGATCCGTCCTTCAAACGTGAGCATAAGTGCTGCAAGTTTGGGCGATATGGAGCGCGATGCACAGCGACTTTATGAGCTTATTTGGCGCCAGTTTGTGGCTTGTCAAATGACTCCAGCTAAGTACGATGCAACCACTATCAAAGTGGCGGCGGGTGATTACGAGCTGACGGCGAAGGGCCGCGTACTTAAGTTCGATGGCTGGACTCGCGTTCAACCTCAGCTTCGTAAAAAAGGCGAAGAAGAGCTCATGTTGCCTGATGTACAAAAAGGCGATGTGCTTGACTTAAAAGCGCTTGATCCTAAACAGCACTTCACCAAGCCTGTAGCGCGATTTAATGAAGCTTC
>NZ_JAFLMX010000309.1:0-1368 GCF_017849675.1 Alteromonas sp. AO-Serp | reverse complement strand
AATATTTGCTCATTGCCGTTAATATCACCGTAACCATTCCCGTAGCCAAGACGTACGCGCGCTAGGAAAGACCAGCGCTGGTTACGAGATAATGGGAAGTACCACTTACCGTCAAATACTGTCTTGAAGTAGTTAACGTCTGAGTTAGGCGTGGTAATACTGAATGACGCACGCTGAGACGAACCAGCAGTAGGGAACAGACCACGGTTAAGCGTACTTCTGCTCCAGCTTACGCTTGCCAAGAAGCTATCATATTTAATAGCCGCATCAGGATCTTCACCGTTAGTAAACTGATTATAGAACTGCTCAGTTTGCTCGTAGTAACCACGGTTGAATAGCTCTACGTTGCTGTAGGTCAAACCGAAGTTAATACGGTTGAATTCGTTGATTGGATAACCAATGTTCGCACCAATAGACCAGCGCTTAGAGTTGTACTGAATAACGTTAAAGTCAGAACCGTCGAACTCACTATAGCCCAAGCTTCCACCCAAACTAATACCGTCAATGGTAAAATAAGGGTCGTTGTACGTGATTTGCGCACTGCGCTGATATGAAACCGTGCTTAGGTTAAGACCCACACGTTTACCTGTACCCAAGAAGTTATCTTGCTGGATACCCGCCTGTAGGCTTAGCTTCGTTCTGTCACCATAGCCGATACCAGCATTAAACGAGCCCGATGGCTGTTCTTTTACGTTAAAATTAACGTCTACTTTATCTTCTGAACCCGGGATACGTACCGTTTCAAATTCAACCTCTTCCATATAAGTAAGTCGAGAAAGCTGGTTCTTTGAAGACTCAAGTAAGTTATTCGACAGCCACGTACCTTCCATCTGGCTGACATTTTGACGCAGAACGCTATCGGCTGTTACTACGTTGCCGTTAAATTTAATGCGGTTGACGTAGATACGTTTGCCAGGGTCAACGGACAGCGTAAGCTTAACCGTTTTGTCTTCATCATTAATTTCAGGAACCGTAGTTACTGTTGGGTAAGCGTACCCAAAGCGACCAAGATACTTACTGATAAATTCTTCTGTATACGTTACTTCTGCTTGGTTATACAATTCACCCGTAGTAAGCGGAAGCACGCGTTCAATATACTCTTCGTGCCCGAGTACATCGCCTACCAATTCCACTTCAGAGATAGTGTATTGCTCACCTTCTGTTACGTTCATGGCGATGTAGATACCTGACTTTTCAGGTGTCATTGAAACTTGTGTAGAGTCAACGTTAAAGCGAAGGTAACCACGGTTTAAGTAATGGTTACGCAGCGTTTCCATATCCCCTTGCAGCGTTTGCTGCTGGTAGCGAGTTTCCGACAGGAAATCCCACCAAGGCGTATCGTATTGCAGCTCGAAAGCCTCCATCAGC
>NZ_JAFLMX010000111.1:0-28576 GCF_017849675.1 Alteromonas sp. AO-Serp | reverse complement strand
ACCAACGACACCACGCCTGAGCTTACCGGTACGGTGAACGACCCGAATGCGGTTGTGGTGGTGACCATTGACGGTAATGATTACACCGCTACCAACAATGGTGATGGCACCTGGACATTGGCTGACAATGCAGTTGCTGCGCTAGCAGAAGGCAGTTACCCAACATCTGTTACTGCAACGGACGCCGCGGGTAATACTGTCACCAACACAGGTACAGTGATAATTGATACCACCGCGCCTACCGTTGCAATAAACGATCTAACCACCAACGACACCACGCCTGAGTTTACCGGTACGGTGAACGACCCCAATGCGGTTGTGGTGGTAACGATTGACGGCAACGACTATACCGCTACCAACAATGGTGACGGCACGTGGACACTGGCTGATAATATCGTCGCCCTGCTTGCGGAAGGCAATTACACGGCTGTGGTTACCGCCACAGATGCGGTAGGCAATCTTGCTACTGACACAGGTACCGTTGTTATCGATACCAGTATTGATGAAAACAATAACGGTCAGACAGTAACGTTCGACAGTATCTCAAACGACTCTGGGGTGGCTGGAGACTTTATTACTAGCGATAGCACGCTTATTTTCAATGGAACAGTTGATCTTGGTGACAATACTACCCTAACCGTTACCGTTGATGGCACATCCTATACCTTTGGCACTGACCCTGAACTTACCATTGATGGCAGCGGTAATTGGAGCCTTGATTTAACAGGCACAGCGCTAACAGCAGGTACCTACGCGGTGGTGGCAACAGTCACCGACGAAGCAGGTAACTCGGCGAGCACAGCAAGTCAGAATGTTGTCGTACAGGCTCTCGATGCTATAAACGACGGTAACACCGTTGATATGGGCGAACCTGTGGTTACTGTAAATCCACCGGAAACCACCAGCGACGTGCAGGTGATTGGCTTAGCAGAATCTACAGGTGGCGTGGATGCAAGCGCCTCCTTTACCGTTTCCCCTAACCATGTAGGTGAAGTGCTAGTAGAAGTTGACCAAATAGCACTGGTTGCTGTTGCCGATGCCTACATTGTTGAAGTGTATGACGAGAGCGGTCAACTTGTTTACAAAGGAGTAAGCGCAAACTCACAACTTGCCGATGTCGGTGGCCTAGACATTTTTGATGTTACCGGCGACGAGACCATTTCGTTCGCGTTAGCTGGCCTTGATGCTGGCAACTACAGTGTGGTGGTCCGCAATGATGAGAACTTACTTGAAGACTTGTTAGACAACGACAATAGTAACGATGTTAACCTTCAAGAACTTGGTTCAGCTGGTGTTGTACTTGGTCCAGACAATCAAGCTGTTGTTCTTGATACTATTGAAACAACGTTAAATACCGGCGTTTTAGGTATTCCAATTGGTACGGTTGGTACGCAGGTAAGGGGAGTACTAGAGACACTTCTGGAAGCTACCACAGTAATTGGCGCGGGCCAGCTTGTTAATTTACTTACCGCGCCTCTTGATGCAATTGGTTTAACTGGCTTCCTTGATGACATTCTAAGTGTCATTGCCGATGCATTGCTCAGCAATACATTAACCTTATTGCAAGACACTGATATCACCACCACATTAACCGAATACACTTATACGGGTGATTTAGTAGCCCAAGGTAACTTAATTGACGGTGATATTAGTGGCGTGGGTGCTGACACCATTTTAGACGGCGCACAAGTAACCCTGGTTACCAACGCCTCTGGTGATAGTGTGGCTGTTCCTGCTACTGGTACCGTTACTATTCAAGGTGACTATGGCGTACTGGAAATTGCTGCAGACGGCACATACACCTATACCGCCGATGGTGACCGCAGTACAATTGGCCAAGACGAAGTGTTTAACTACACCTTATCAGATGGTGAAACTTCTGATATTGCGGCACTTACCATCAACATATCTGGCAGCGACTTCCCGCCAGTAGTAGCCCAAACCGATAACAATGACATGGAGCTAGGTGCACAAACGGCCATTGTGAATGCACCAGTTAGCGACAGTGATTTCCAAGTGCTTGGCTTAACCGAAGGTTCACCAGCAGCGGGCTCGCCAGAGGCTAGCACAACGCTCACCGTTGATGCTGGTTTCTTTGGCGAAGTGGTTGTAGAAGTTAGCCAAACAGCGTTAGTCGCCGTCGCTGATGCGTATCGTGTTGATATTATAGATGCCGATGGCAACGTGGTCGCCTCAGCTATGACGCCGGACAATCCGTTAATAGGTGATGTAGCTGGCGTAAACCTAATCGGAGTAACCGGTGACGATACGCTGGTTGCGAAATTCTCTGGGCTACCTGCCGGTGATTACACCGTGGTTGTGCGCAATGATGAAAGTGCCCTTGAGACACTATTCGATCAAAATAGCGACGGCTCGATTACGCTGACGGAGTTAGGTGATGGTGGCGTAGTACTGGGTGAAGAGAACCAAGAGGTGGTGCTAACTGCTGTTGAGGACGCACTAAACGGCACTGAAGCCAGTATATTAAATGGACTTGGTTTGGGCACGGTTGTACGCAATCTTATTCTTGAGCCAGCCTTAAGCACCGCTGATACCATAGGCGCCGGCGACTTAGTGAGTACTATTACCACAGGGCTTAACTTATTAGGATTAGGCGCATTTGTAGATGCAGTATTAGATGAAGTCGCAGCAGCACTGCTCAGCAATACGGTTACTTTACTACAATCTACCGATATAACTTCAACACTCACTGAATATGCGTTTGAAGGTAGCACGACAACGTCGGGGAATGTTATTGATGCGGCTAACACAGGCGATGTAGCCGATAGCATTGCCGAGGGCGGCGTAGTGACACAAGTTACTCATACCAATGGAGAGTCAGTGACTGTATTGGGTACTGGTTTATCTGGCATAACCATTGAGGGTGACTATGGTAATTTAACTATATTTGAAGACGGTAGCTACACCTATGTAGCCAATGGCGTGCGCGACGGCTTAGGCAATACAGATAGCTTTAGCTACACCATTTCAGATGGCACGAATACCTCTACCGCCAATCTTAACTTTAACTTGTCAGGACAAGGGGTATCGGCAGACTCGGCACGTGCTGAATTGACCTATGATTTTGTCTCGGAAGCAGGCCCTAGTGAACTAGATGCGCTACAGCATGATTATCTCCTAAGTTTGTTTATTACAAGTTTTAGCGATGAAAGTGACCCTTTTAATGTTACTGCAAATACTACTCAAGATATCACGTTAAATGTAGATGCAGTGGGGTTAGTCTCATTAGGCTCTAGCATCACAATAACCGTTGAAAAGTTTATAAACGGAGCATGGGAACCCTATAGAGTGTTCCCCAACGATGAGCTTATCAGCTTGTTAGGTATTGATGGCGATACCGCACTTACTGTCAACGGATTAACCGAAGGACTTTATCGCTTATCAATGGACGGTACTGTTGCTGCTGGATTAGCCGGAAGTATTAGTGTAGACCTGTCTTCTACCATCAACTATCTTGACCAGTTTGAAGTTAGCGGCGTACAAACCGCCACCGGCAATCTGTTCGAAAACGATATACTGTTTGGCCCAACATACGACGTAACCGTTTCTACTGATGGAACAACCTTCCAAGATGCGACTGGCGGCATTACGTTAGTGGGTGATTACGGTACGCTGCAAATTGATGAAACTGGCGCATACACTTATACCCCGGACAACACGCAAACCGTATTTGGTGGGACCTTAACGGATACTTTTACTTACCGTATCGAATATCCAGACGGCACTATCGAACAGGCAGAATTTAACGTGTTTGTAACGGCATCTGGAGAAGGTGTACCAGAAGTGGTAATGAGCAGTTCATCTGAGTCTGTAAGCGCATCAGATAGCAGCGGCACCGTGGTTACTGACGAGCCTACAACACCTGACGTCATTGACCTAACAGGGCAAACGCTTCAAACAGTCGATCTAAACGCTGAAACTAGACTGATAACACCAGAAAACGAGCCTACTGCACCGCTTATGAGCGAGCCTTCAGCGATAACGGAGCCAGTAGAGAGTACACCAGATATCATTACGCTACCTGAAGACGAGGTAAGCACACTTGGTACCACTGTGGGCGATGGTTTTGGTGGAGGAGATACTATCGACCTGTCTGGCACTAAGCTTGATACGGTTGATATTGGCGGTCCTGTGCCCACCGCGCCGGACGAGGGTACAAGCCCGCTTTCGCCTGAGCTTTCTACACCAGAAAGTACAGCGCCAGAACCTATCACTTCCGGTACAGTACCAGAAGACACAATCACCCTTCCTGAAGAAGGCGATATTGTTACTACTGGGCCTGTCACTGAAGTGACGCTTGATGTTGTGGACATTGACCTTCCTCCGGAAGATTTGATTCTTCCCTCAACAGAGCCTACTTCGACTGACTCAGGTTCTGAGAGCGTTTCAACGACGAGTTCAAGCGACTCAGCAGTTGACACAACTAAAGAAAGCGGAAGTGACGTGGGCGCGACATCTCCTACCGAGTCAGAGGTACTGAAAACGGCGATTGATAAACTTCCACCTACGGATATTTAAAATACGCTGACCATAGCCAAAGCCCTCGTATCTACGAGGGCTTTTTATATGCATTAGAAAACCAGGCCACGGGCTCATTACTTTCACGTCAATGACAGAGACATTCTTCTCATAGCGCTGCACCTCGTTGACAAAGGGTTTCGTATTTTCCCGAACTACGTATAATAAAACTCCCTACGCATTAGGTCCCCATAGTTTAATGGATAAAACAAGGCCCTCCTAAGGCTTAGATGTTGGTTCGATTCCAGCTGGGGACGCCATTAATTGCGCAACGTTTCTGCTTTTTAGTAAAGATGCTTATACACACCGTCGCCTGTAATATTGAAGAATTTATTATACTTTGGTTGTAATTTAGCCAATTTAAGTAATACTCTTCAAAACAGGAGAGCATTATGACTTTCGATTTCCCCCCACCTGATAACGCTGATAGTTGTGCCGAAACAGCTGAGCAGTGCCCATTTTCTGAAGAAGAGTGGGATGCTATTGAAGCTTTAGCGGAACCCGGTGCCATTTACTAAACGATGATTTTTGGAATTTAATCCCCACTTTATAATTACACTGCAATCGACGGTGCTGCTGTTCGTTGCGCCCGGTGATATATCGAGCGGTTATGCTCCATAGACCAACGGGGCAGAAATAGCGTATAAAAGATAGAGAAGTAGCTTATACGGGGATTAATATGAGCCAATTTGAAAACGACGATATCGATTCGTTTTTTGCAGAAATGCAAGATGTAAAACCAATCGCTTCAGATGATAAGGCTTTATTACACGATCCTGAAAAAGCGCTCGCTGAAAAACAAAAAAGAGCGGCTAGGCAGTTAGGCGTCCGCGAAAAACTCGCTAACCCACTGAGCATGGAAGGTGTGAAGCCGGTACCCCCTGATGATTTTATACACTTCCAGCAGCCCGGTATTCAAGACGGTGTTTTTAAAAAACTTCGCCTTGGTAAATATCCATTAGAGGCCAACGTAACACTTTCAGGAAAAACCTTAGAACAAAGCCGAGACCTGATTTATAGCACCATTAAATCTAGTCACGAACGCGGGGTTCGTGCACTGCTCATAAAACATGGAACAGGTGAAAATAGCAAACCCTTTCCCGCTTTGAAAAAAAGTTATGTTAACCATTGGCTAAGAGAACTAGACGAAGTCATTGCCTACCATACGGCTCAACCGATGCACGGAGGCTTTGGTGCTACATATGTGCTTTTGAAAAAACATCCGCAGCAGAAATTAATTAACAGAGAAAAAAATAAGAAAGGATAAAATGAGAGGCAATAACTCGTTGAGTCAGCTTTGCTTTTTTGGGCTTGTCTTTAGGTGTAGCTTTTAGGCTTTTCTCATGAAGCGCTATATGCTGAACGTTTTTATTGTCCCCTAATGATTAACGCCCGTATCAAGCAACTTGATACGGGCGTTAGAATTTTTCTTTCAGACTACTTAACTGAAGACTGCACACTTAGCGTTGTTGGAGCTTCGGCAGACTTCGCAGATGTGCTAAAAACAGCAGTTACGAACATCAGCACTACAGCTACAGCCACTCCGGTTAAGCCAAACCCTTTAGAAGAACGATTCATCGGTCGTCTCTTATTATTTAAACCAGCCGGCACATGCCTTTCACTGGTACAACCCTAACTCAACTCCTGTAACCTAATTGCATTCCTTGCTTGCACTACAATAGATCAGTGACAAACTGATGACAAGGGCAAAAATCAGATTTTTGACACTTTGCCAAAGCTTTGACACCTATTTATGGTATGAACGTTTATTAAACAGTATTTTTTCGAAAGATAAACAGGGGTTTCCCCCTGTTTTTATCGAACTAACAGTGCTTTGTTACCCAACAAATTTACGGGCATTTCTGAAGATACGCATCCACGCACCATCTTCTTGCCAATCGTCTGGACGCCACGAGTTTGCCACGGCTCTGAATACACGTTCAGGGTGCGGCATCATGATGGTGCTGCGTCCGTCTAGTGAAGTTAGACCTGTGATCCCCTGCGGTGAACCATTCGGGTTTGCCGGATATTGCATGGTTGGCTTGCCGTAGTTGTCTACGTAACGCATCGCCACCTGCGCGCCTACTTGTGACAGCGCGTTGTCATTGGCAAATTCAGCCTGACCTTCACCGTGCGACACAGCAATAGGCATACGCGAACCTGCCATGCCATCAAGCAGCACAGACTTAGACTCCATCACTTCGACCATTGCAACACGAGCTTCAAATCGCGCCGACTGGTTGGTCACGAAATGTGGCCAATGCTCAGTACCTGGAATCAGTGATTTAAGGTTCGATAGCATCTGACAGCCGTTACACACACCTAAGCTGAACGTATCGTTACGGTTGAAGAAGCCTTCAAACTGGTCGCGAGCCATGCTGTTGAACAATATAGATTTCGCCCAACCTTCACCTGCACCTAATACATCGCCGTAAGAGAAACCGCCACAAGCCGCAAGGCCCGCAAACTGTTCAAGAGTAATGCGACCCGCCAACACGTCACTCATGTGTACATCAATAGCATCAAAGCCTGCACGGGTAAATGCAGCCGCCATTTCTAGATGCGAGTTTACGCCCTGCTCTCTTAATATCGCCACTTTTGGCTTAACGCCTTTGGCAATATAGGGCGCTGCTACGTCTTCGTT
Organism: Alteromonas sp. AO-Serp; assembly: GCF_017849675.1. Taxonomy (NCBI): domain Bacteria; kingdom Pseudomonadati; phylum Pseudomonadota; class Gammaproteobacteria; order Alteromonadales; family Alteromonadaceae; genus Alteromonas; species Alteromonas sp. AO-Serp. Next base: position 21,393 of record NZ_JAFLMX010000111.1, on the reverse strand, counting down.
TACATCATAAGACAACGCAGCATGCAAACCTGGGTCGGCAGCATCTTGCTTTGCCGCGTGTTCTTGTTCAGCACATTCAGGGTTATCACGCAGTTTCTGCATTTCAAACGTGGTTTGTGCCCACGTTGTACGCATTGATACGCGGCTATCTGCAAGTACAGCAACGCCACCGCGACTAAACTCAATCATGTCGGTGCTATTAAGCGTACCGATATCGTGAGTCAATTCAGTTAAACCGAATTCAGTCAGTACTGCGTTAACGGCATCCATATCGCTTTCAAGCACTTGGATTACGCCACCTAGTTCTTCATTGAACAATACGGCAATGTCGTTTCCAACTAGGCTATCAAGGTTAATGCTTACACCTGTTTTACCAGCAAAGGCCATTTCAGCAACGGTGGTAAACAGGCCACCGTCTGAACGGTCGTGATAAGCACACACCAAGCCTTTTTCAATTAACGTCTGCATTGCGTCAAAGAAGGCTTTAAGGCGATTTGCAGAGACCACATCTGCTGGGCTATCACCAAGCTGAGTATAGACTTGTGCCAGGCAGCTTGCGCCCAAGCGATTTTTCCCTTCGCCCAAGTCGAGTAGCAGCAAGCGGCTTGCGCCTTTGTCTGTACGTAGCTGAGGCGTTAGGGTTTTGCGAATATCTTTTACTGCGCCAAAGGCAGAGATAACGAGTGATAGCGGAGAAGTCACCGCTTTATCTTCACCGTTTTCATTCCATGCGGTTTTCATCGACATAGAGTCTTTACCCACAGGAATGGTTAGGCCAAGCTCTGGGCAAAGCTCCTCACCCACTGCTTTAACCGCTTCATAAAGACCCGCATCTTCACCTGGATGTCCAGCTGCTGCCATCCAGTTTGCTGACAGTTTAATGCGCTTAATATCGCCGATGTTTGCTGCGGCAATATTGGTTAACGCTTCACCCACAGCAAGACGTGCAGACGCGCCGTGCGATAGTAACGCGACAGGCGTACGCTCACCCATCGACATCGCTTCACCGTGGTAGGTGTCAAACGCTGTTGCAGTAACCGCCACATCTGCCACTGGCACCTGCCATGGGCCTACCATTTGATCGCGACTTACAAGGCCGGTAACCGAACGGTCGCCAATGGTGATAAGGAAGGTTTTCTCTGCCACGGTAGGCAAAGATAAAATGCGATTTGCTGCATCACTTAAGGTAATGCCTGCCTCGTTTAGCGCTGGCGAGCTAACCTTGGTCGAGCTTACGTCGCGGTGCATTTTAGGCGGCTTGCCTAAAAGTACATCAAGAGGCATATCGATAGGTTTGTTGTCAAACTGGCTGTCGTTCAGGTTGAGGTGCTGCTCGGCAGTGGCTTCACCAACCACAGCAAACGGCGCGCGTTCGCGGGCACAAATTGCTTCGAACACTGGCATATTTTCAGGCGCGACAGATAAAACATAGCGCTCTTGGGATTCGTTACACCATAGCTCTAAAGGTGTCATACCTGGCTCATCTGACAATACTTTTCTAAGTTCAAAGTTACCGCCGCGGCCACCGTCATTAACCAGCTCAGGCAGTGCATTTGAAAGACCACCTGCGCCCACATCGTGGATAAACTGGATAGGGTTGTTATCCCCCAACTGCCAACATGCATCAATCACTTCCTGACAGCGACGCTCCATTTCAGGATTATCTCGCTGTACTGAAGCAAAGTCTAAGTCTTCGTTTGATTGGCCAGATGCCATTGATGAGGCTGCACCGCCGCCAAGACCAATGTTCATTGCAGGGCCGCCAAGCACAATAAGCTTAGCGCCTACCGTAATTTCGCCTTTTTCAATATGCTCGCGACGAATATTACCTAAACCACCAGCTAACATAATAGGTTTGTGATAGCCGCGCACTTCAACACCGTTGAAGCTATTGACTTCTTGTTCAAAGGTACGGAAATAACCCAGTAGCGCAGGACGACCAAATTCGTTGTTAAACGCTGCGCCACCTAGTGGGCCTTCAAGCATAATATCAAGGGCGCTTACAATGCGCTGTGGCTTGCCGTATTCGAATTCCCACGGCTGTTCAGCACCAGGAATACGTAAGTTAGATACGGTAAAACCAACCAAACCCGCTTTAGGTTTTGAACCACGACCAGTAGCACCTTCATCACGGATTTCACCACCAGAGCCTGTTGCCGCACCTGGGAAAGGTGAAATTGCCGTTGGGTGATTATGGGTTTCTACCTTCATCAAAATATCAATATTTTCATGATGGTATTCGTATTGGTGTGACTGCGGGTTCGGGAAGAAACGACCTGCTTGCCACCCTTCCATTACCGCTGCGTTGTCTTTGTAAGCTGAATACACGTGATCAGGTAACAACTCGTAGGTGTTTTTGATCATTTTAAACAGCGACTTTTCTTGGTCCTCGCCGTCAATGGTCCAGCTAGCGTTAAAAATTTTGTGACGACAGTGTTCAGAGTTTGCTTGCGCAAACATATAAAGTTCAACGTCAGTCGGGTTTCTGCCTAGCTTAGTAAAGCTATCAAACAGGTAGTCAATCTCATCATCAGCTAAAGCAAGGCCTAACGACACATTTGCATTAACTAGCGCGTCTTTGCCTTCGCCTAATACATCTACACTGGTAAAAGTATTGGCTTCGGTATGTGAAAAGAGTACCGCAGCTTCATCAGTATTGGTGAACACTGATTCGGTCATTCTGTCGTGTAAGAAACTAGCGATAAGCGCAAAATCATCTTCACTCACACCGTTTTCTGTTTCTATATAAAACGCACAACCACGTTCTATGCGGTTGATATTTTTTAGACTGCAGTTGTGAGCGATGTCGGTGGCTTTAGAAGACCAGGGAGAGATAGTGCCGGGGCGAGGAGTAATGAGGAAGAAGGTTCCAGAAGGGGTTTGTGCTTGCCTCGCGGGGCCGTAAGTGAGCAGCTTCTCGAGTATCTCTATTTGCTGCTTAGACAAATCACCTTGGGAATCGACTAGGTGAACATATTCGCTATATAGGTTTTTAACCCTAACGCCGGATTGACCCAGCTTTGCAATCAGTTTAGTTTGGTTAAACTCTGATAGTGCAGGAGCGCCTCGAAGGACCAACATATTGATTTACCTGGTTTGTTAGAAACAACGACCACCAATGCGACGCGTTGCCTCTTGGATTGATGAGTATTTCGGCGCGGATTATAGAGTAATTATGCGCAGTAAGTAACCTCATAACGCGCTTACATGAACTTTTTTTTAAACTTAGATGGTTTAATGACAACAAGTAAAGGTCTATGCAGTCACAAGACTATAAAAAACGATTAAAACTACAATTAATAATCATATTATCTATTGCTGTTATAAGTTGTGGCGTTCCTTCCGTACCCACTGCCCTTTCTTCATTGTTGGAACGAGAGTCGATCCGCGTCGGAACTGTTTATGGTGCAGGAACATTTTATAACGGCGCAGAGGGGCCGCAGGGTTTTGAATATGAACTGCTGGCAGGATTTGCCGATTACCTTGGCGTGACGCTCGACCTTTACCCCTTCTACAGCTATGAAGTCATGTTAGAACAGTTAGAAGAAGGTAATCTGGACATTGTCGCGACAGGCGATGCGGTAACGCCTTCACTTAAAAGTCGTTTTGCGTACGGTCCAGCCTACCAGCATGTTCAGCAAGAACTCGTCTTCCAAGCAGGGACATCGAGACCTAGAGACTTATTAGAACTTGATGCCCCTATTGTTACTGTGGCAGGTAGCAGCCAAGCTCACTTACTGTCTAATTTATTAGACGAGGTAACCGACCAAGCAAGTGATGGTGAAAGCCCAATAATAAAAACCCAACTTGTTACCACCGAAGATTCTGACTCCGAAGAACTGTTGCAACAAGTTGCCAATGGCGACATTGCTTATACGGTAGCAGACAGCAACCGTCTAGCCCTTCAGCGCAGGCGATATCCTAACTTAGCCGTGGCAAAAACCCTTAATGAAGATATGCCGATGGCGTGGGCGCTCCCATTACATCAAGATGACTCAGTGAAAGCAGCGCTGATTGAATATTTTGGTACTGTACATCAGTCAGGCTGGTTTACGGTGTTAGAAGACAAGTACTTTGGCCATATTCGCCAGTTTGATTACGTCGACAGTCGTGCGTTTAATTATGCCGCCGAGACAGCACTTGCCCAATACAAACCCTTATTTCAACAGTATGCAGGTGAATTAGACTGGCGACTGCTTGCGGCCATGAGTTATCAAGAAAGTCACTGGGACAGTGACGCTATCTCAAGAACTGGCGTTCGCGGTCTAATGATGCTCACCATGGATACGGCAAGTGACTGGAACGTAGATGACAGAACCGATCCTGAACAAAGCATTCGCGGAGGCTCTCGTTATTTTGCCAGTTTGCTCAATCGCATACCTGCGCGAATTAGCGAGCCAGATAGAACCTGGATGGCTATGGCGTCGTATAATATCGGTATGGGCCATTTAGAAGACGCACGCATTCTTACCGAGCAACAAGGTGGCAATCCAGACCTTTGGGTAGATGTAAAGCGTCGCTTGCCACAGCTTAGGCAAAAGAAATATTACCGTACTACTCGCTATGGCTATGCAAGAGGCGATGAAGCGTTACAGTATGTAGAAAATATTCGTCGTTATTATGACAGCTTAGTATGGTTGGACGAACAAGGAAAAATTTGACGCAGTTCACCTTGCTTCTCTCTTGAAAACTGTCATTTCGATGTCATCTTTGTACTGTACCCTAAAAAGAAGTTAGTCAGACACTGACTTACTTTCTCAGTAATAATTATTTTCTCAACGATGACAAGCTCTAGAAGAGCTGCAGCTCTTAAATGACAACATCTCTCGAATAACGTGAGACTTGTTCAAATAAAGAGAGCTGCGCACGAAGGAAGAAAAGTGGTCACGAAAAACATAAAGTGGCCACAACGCGAGAAAGGAGAACAAATGAAAAAAAATCGATTTATGAAAAAAGGAATAAAATTGAAAAACAACAACAGACGCAGACTTATGCTCAAGCGTTGTCACCAAAAAGTACTTCAGCGCCGCAAGCTATTTGTTACCAGCGATATGTTCACTCAGTTAACCCGTACGCCTAGCTAAATAGCTATAAAGCTTTAGGGTTCACTGATTAAACCTGCAAACGATAAATCAATTAGGCGAATTACTCTACTAAGCACATCTTCAAGCGGTACCATAAAACACTAGTTTGAAGCATCCCCCTCTAGCAGTCTTTTCGCCTTTTTGGCAGCCTTTATTTCTTTCCTGCGCTTGCGAAAAAAATCTGACAATTTGTTAGCACATTCGTCAGCTAATACGCCAGATACAACCTCAAGTTGATGATTAAGCGCAGGATGTTGCAATAGGTTCATGACCGAGCCCGCAGCGCCTGTCTTCGCATCCTTTGCGCCAAACACCACCCGCTTTACCCGTGCATGTACCAGCATACCTGCGCACATAGAGCAGGGCTCTAATGTCACATACAACGTAGCATCAATAAGTCGGTAGTTTTGCACCGCAGCTGCTGCTTCTTTAACAGCGCGTAGCTCTGCATGCGCAGATGGGTCATTATCCGTTATCGGCGTATTGAAGCCTTCACCGATAAGCTCACCGTTTAATACTACGCAGGCGCCGACTGGCACCTCACCAATCGACTCAGCCTTATCGGCAAGCGTTAACGCATGCCTCATCCACATTATGTCTTCTTCTGTCGCGATGTCTTCCATTGCGATTTCAGTCAACGGCTCCTGCACAGCCTCTTTTTCTTGCGTTTGCTTGTTTGCAAGGTCGAAGTTTGGTGTTGGACGGTTGCTATTTTGGTCACTCATTCGTCAATTTTGCTACTTTAGTTGGTGAAATTCATTAACATTTATTTTGTATTAGCTTAGGTAAACATTCTAACTTCTTAGAAAGTAATGACTTTTGTCACTTGGCAACCTACTTGCAATCTCTCATTATAACACTGCTAGTGTGATGGACTTAACGGGTTACATTTTTTACTAAAAAGTATGTTAGATAACCGCTATAGTACCTGAAGCGAAGCAGTAATTTTACCGATGAGTATTTAACTAAATACGGGGTGAATTAGGCAACAGGCCAAATTTTCACCTACACTGTTTTAAAGCCATTTGTGAGGGATACCACCGTGAATATGACCGCGATTGCAATAGTAGCCATTTGTGCCTGGGCCTTAGTTTCCATTGTCGAAAGTGCAAAAGACAAAAGTAAGAAGAAACTTAGCAGCAAAGAAACCGATGCTTATAAAGCCGAAATTGCAGAGCTTAAGGAACGAGTTTCTGTGCTTGAGAAGATAGTGACAGACGAGCGCTACGACCTAAAAAAGCAATTTGCAGACTTAGAAAGCGACCGCGTAGCGTAAGCTTGAACTCACGTAATTCAACACATGTTCCATGGCAAGCGCGCTAGACTAAACAACGCTAAGTTTAACTGCGTGCTAGCTCCCTTCTAATAGTTTTCGCTCTGCTCGCTCCACACGCCGGGGTTTACCCGCAATCACTAGCACGTCATGGGCTTGCAAAATAGCGTCTTGGTCTGGGTCTTTAACTTCATTTCCATTCCGTCTTAGGCCCTTAATCGCTACTCGCATTCTCGAGAAATCGATATCTTTTATGGCTTTGCCAATACAGGAAGCGTGTTCGGACAACACCACAGCATGGATAAACTCTAACTTGTCTTCTGTGCCATAGGTGATCTCTGTTGTTTCTCCCGGGTAAAAGCCGTGCATATGATCGTAGCGACCTTTTCGCTCAGCTCGCACCCGCTTTAAAATACGAGACATTGGCACGCCGGCGTAATGCAGCACCTGCGATACCAACATCAAGCTCCCCTCTTGCAGCTCTGGCACGACTTGATTGGCACCCGCGCTGTATAGGCTTTCAAGCTGGTAGTCTCGTTTGGTACGCACCATAACATCTGTAGTGCTCGTAATGCTTCGGGTCTGCGTTATCACCTGCTTGGCCTTATCGACTTGATCAAACGTAACAAGCACAAGCTTGGCACCTTCTACATTGGCAGTAATCAATATATCTTTTTGACTCGCATCACCGAAGATGACGGGCTCTCCCGCGTTTCGACTCTCGTGTACTCTGACAGGATCCATATCTATGGCAACAAAATGAATGCCTTCCATTTTCAGCATACGTGCTACCGACTGTCCAACGCGGCCAAACCCACAAATAATGACGTGGTTGGTTAACGGCTCTGCATTACCAAAGCTCACATTGTCATCGAACGAGATATCCTTGTTAACAATACGCCTTGCTATAGTGACGCTGTTATTCATAAGCCACGGGGTTAACGCCATACTGATTACACCCATGCACACAATCAGCGATGACTGCTCTGACGTTAACACGCCGTGTGTCGTAGCAAGCGCAGCAATTACAAAACTAAACTCGCCAATCTGACAAAGTTTAACCCCAGCAGACCAGCCATCTATTACATCGGTTTTAACTAATAGAGATGCGCCTCTTACTAAAATGACTTTAACTATCATCAAAGCAAAAACGCCAAAAACAATCTCAAACAGGCTGTTCCACAGTACAGTGAGTTCTAACTGCATACCCACGGTAACAAAAAATAACCCCATTAAAATATCTCGAAACGGACGAATGTCGGCTTCAAGTTGATACTTGTATTGGCTTTCCCCCAACATCATACCCGCCAAGAAAGCGCCTAGCGCCATGGATAGCCCGAAGTAATAAGTTAGCCCTCCTGCCAATAGGGCAATCAATATAGTGGTCAGAACAAACAGCTCGTCAGTCCTTGTTCTTGCTACCTCTCTAAACACCCAAGGTAGTAACCACTTACCCACTGACATTAGAAACGCAATGACAAACACACCTTTAAGCAACGCCTCGCCTAAAGCTAGCGCAATACTTACTTCACCAGTCTGGGCTAAAAGAGGAATAGCAATTAGGAACGGAACCACCGCTAAGTCTTGAAAGAGTAAGATACTCACCGCTAATTGTGTACGCCTGTTATTAAGAATGCCCATTTCGGTAGCTTGCTTAATTACAATAGCGGTTGAGCTTAACGCCAGCGTACCACCAATAATGATGGACGCACTCATTGGAATGCCGAGAAACAGAGGAACACAGGTAAACACTGCCGTGGTAAACACCATTTGCCCTAATCCTACACCGAATACTAAAGAGCGCATTGCCAACAATTTAGGTAACGAGAACTCAAGACCAAGTGAAAAGAGCAAAAACACTATGCCCACTTCAGCGAGCAGGTGCATTTCTTCTGGGTGGGCAAACACAGATAATAGTTGTGGACCCGCGAGTACGCCGGCAAACAGATAAGCAAGAATAGGAGGGAGATGAATGCGTTTAAATAATGCGACCGCACATACCGATATAAACATCAATATCACGATATTTAAAAAGCTCGTCCCCACACTACCTCCTAAAGCTACATAAACTTCCATTTGTAAAACAAGCGCGATAAATCACGCGATTTTACGCTTTAAACTAAAGACTAGTGCCTGAAACACTTTGTTGGCATCTAGTTTGCAAAATCCCCTGTGTAAATGCAGATCCGGCAAGTTTTGCCGCTGTGATCGCCATAAATTCCGCGAAAATGCAGATGTGGCCACAGAAACGTCAGGGCTTTGACACTTGTTTCTTTGCATATCAACGCATTTTGTATAGGGGCACTACTGTGGATTTTTCAACGTCAGTCTACGATAGCACACAACATAACAATTTTTACCCTGCTGAGAGCACAGGTAAATCACTCTCTTTTAGTGAATTATCAGGCTTTATCACGCAGCTACTTTCTACTCTTGAACTACAAGAGCTAGGTGGCGTGTATTTTCAGCAGCTAAACACGTTGTTACCTATTGTCGGGTTTAGCTTGTCTGACTTTGACTCGCGTTGGGTGTACGGTAATGCAAAGATATCGTCAACACTCATTGATTTACCACTACAAGGTGCCAATGCCGTTAATGGCGATCAAGCTCATGTCTATTATTACATTAGTTCACCCTTGTCGTTATCGCAACGGGAGAGTCTATTCCAACTGCATGATTTATTTGGAAAACAAGTAAAGCACGCTCTTTCATTGATGCGTGTGCAACAGATGGCGACTAAAGATGTGTTAACTGGCTTAGGTAACCGAGCGGGCTTTGAGCAGTCAATGACAAGACAACTCGGCTGGGCGCAAAGACACGATGATCCTTTCGCACTTTTGGTGATCGACTTAGACAACTTTAAGTATGTGAATGATAATTTTGGTCATGGCGAAGGTGACAAAGTACTTGTCCATGTTGCATCACATTTATCTAATGTTCTGCGGGATGAAGACGAAGTATTTCGCTATGGCGGCGATGAGTTTTGTTGTTTGCTAGACTGTCAGTCGCAACAGCAACTAGCTTGTGCAGCCCAGCGTATTCAAATGAGTATCAATAGCTCTAGCTACTTATCTCGCTTAGGCGTATCAACCAGCCTTGGCGGCGCGATTTATCGCGACGGCGATACGATGAGTAGCCTATTTGACCGTGCTGACAACGCCCTGTATCGCGTGAAAAACTCTGGCAAAAATAGTTATCACGCAGCGTAACGTCGCGATTTGAATTTATCAGGATGGCGGCAAAGCAATGCCGCTTTTGCACATTATTGCCATGGATACCATAAACAAGAGTATCTAGCCCTTTCAAAAAAAGGCACTTTTAGTGCTACATAGATTCAGTCGAGACTAAAGGTTATTTCTATATCTGGCGCTTTGGGCTGCAGATAAACACAACGTCCTTCAACAATCAGTGCGATAGGCTCGTCGTTAATCAAGATTGCCGGCACGCCGTTTCGCTCCCATCTTGGCACGCGCCATACCTTAAACCATTCTTTCAGCAACTTAGATACGTTCGCATTTTCTGGCTTTACTTTAAGGTTGCGAGCATTGGTTTGCAGAGAAACGGTATCTTCTTCTCGCGCCTTTGGTACTGCAATTCGAATATGACCTCTAAGCCAAGGAAGCGCGATATTTTGGTTTGGCACTAATTTTAAGTTTTGCGGTACTTCATGAGTAGCGTTCACCACCCAATAAAGGTCTTGGTCAAACCGTATAACCCTGCCCCATTTAAAGTTCACTTCAGGGGTTGCATCATGCTTTGCTTTTAACATAGCAAGTACTTGGTCTGTCTGCGCTTTTGAGGGCGACAGCTCGCCTTGAGCTCGAAACCACGCGCGAATGACCATAGCCTGCCACGGTAACGACAATGCAGCGAGTTGTTGCCCGTCGAGCCTGAGATCTGTGCGTTTACAATCTTCAAAATATTTTTGGGCAGAATCGCTGACTAGTGCACTTTGCTCAGCACAAAGCTCGGCGCTGCGCCCCACGGTTTTGGTTAACTTAGGCCATCTGTCCAGCAAGTGAGGTATAATTTCGTTCCTTAAGAAGTTCCTATCAAAGCTATTTTGCTGATTAGATTCATCCTCAACCCACTGCAACATTTCCTCTTCGGCATAAGCTACAATCTCGGCTTTCTCTAGTGCTAGCATAGGGCGCATTATCAAGGTGTCACCTCGGTACTGAACTTCTCCCATACCCGCTAAGCCCTGAGGACCAGCACCGCGTTTGAGCTGGAGCAATACGGTTTCAAGCTGATCTTCGGCATGTTGTCCTAATAACAGTACACCGCCTATTTGGTCACACACTTCTAACAATGCGTTGTATCGAACCTTACGCGCTTCTGCTTCCAGGCTTTTTCTCGACCCCGTATCAACATCAACTCGATACAAATGAAATGCTACGTCTTCAAGACGACACTGTAATTCGCAGTGCTTTGCCCACTGTTCGGCATTATCACTTAAACCGTGATGTACATGTACAGCATGAATTGGGCTATCAAACTGCTCCCTATATGCAATAACGGCTTGGAGCAGAACGGTCGAATCCACACCACCGCTGTAAGCAACGACGAGTGGCGTTTGAAGTGGTAGCTTTACATCAGTGAGAGATGTCGCTATGCGGTTGACGATATGTTCGATTGTTGGGGATTGTAGAGGGGTCACAGACCGGTAATACCTTATTCTTTCAACGCTATATTTTACTGAGGTTTAACTTTGTATTTGGCTAAGCACTGGCTTTCTAATAACACACTTTCTAATAACACAAGGGGGTTGGTTACCTTTGGTAAACAACCCCCTTGTTCCTATACGACATTACATGACCGACATGAATTAAGCCGCCGCTCGCTAGTTTTTATAGCAAGCGTTTAAACTGATAGAACGCAGCTGTACATAACGGCTAAATGCACCTTTCATGCTAGTTTTCTTAATGAACTTATAATGAGCTTAGCAATAACCGAACGACATCAAACGCTGGTAACGCTCTTCCATCAATTTAGTCTTATCTAGCTCTTTAAGCTGGTTAAGCTGCTGCTTAATGACGGCCTTCAGATTAGCCGCCATGCCATTATGATCGCGATGCGCACCACCTAATGGCTCTTCAACAATACTGTTAATCAGGCCTAGCTCTTTAATTTGTGGCGCACTTACGCCCATCGCTTCAGCAGCGAGTGGGGCTTTTTCTGCGCTTTTCCACAGAATAGACGCGCAACCTTCTGGTGAAATAACCGAGTACGTAGAATATTGAAGCATATTAACACGATCGCCAACACCAATTGCTAGTGCGCCACCTGAACCACCTTCACCGATAACGGTACACACGATTGGAACGGTAAGCTCAGCCATCTCGAATAGGTTCTTCGCGATTGCCTCACTCTGGCCGCGTTCTTCAGCGCCAACACCTGGATACGCTCCGGGCGTATCGATAAAAGTGATGATAGGCATGTTAAAGCGCTCAGCCATCTTCATAAGACGCAGGGCTTTACGATAACCTTCTGGTTTAGGCATACCGAAGTTACGCTTAATTTTTTCGTTGGTGTCACGCCCTTTCTGATGACCAATAATCATCACCGGCTGATCATCTAGCATTGCTGGGCCACCAACAATCGCTTTATCGTCAGCAAATGCGCGATCACCAGCAAGCTCGTCGAATTCTGTAAAAATACGAGGAATGTAATCTAACGTGTATGGACGCATTGGGTGACGTGCAAGTTGAGAAACTTGCCATGCGCCAAGATCAGAAAAGATCTTTTTGGTCAGCTCTGCGCTTTTACCGCGAAGCTTATTGATTTCTTCTTCAATACCAACGTCAAACTCGCCACCTTGATTCACCAACCTAAGCTCTTCAATTTTTGCTTCTAGTTCGGCTATTGGCTGTTCAAAGTCCAAAAACTGTATACTCATTTCATGTCCTATTCGTACTACGCTCGTCTATGCAAACGCGAGATGTCCAATCTATCGAACTCTTACCCTTAATGGTAGAGAATTGAAACGGCTTTGTCTCCCAAACATTGTTTGAGATCGTGCAAAAGTTGGTCTTCAGGGGTAACGTACCATCTTGCACCACACGCTAAGATTACTTCAGCGTCTGGATGGGTTACCGCTAACTGAACAGGACAACTTCCGCCGCTAAATGCCTGCAGGATAGATTGCATCTGACTCATTTTCTTCGGTTCAAGCAGCTGGGTATCAATATTAAGTGCCAGCGCTCTCGCGTTTTTCTCTCGTGCCTGAACAATGTCCATTACATCACGGGCGGTGATTGTATTGCCCCCAGAGAAATCATCAAAGCTGACCTGTCCCTTTATAAGCAATATTCTGTCAGTTTCTAACACACTTTCGAACTGTTCGTACATATCGGGGAAGAAACGTACGTCTATTCTGGCACTCTTATCATCCAGTGTCACTATGGCCCAGCGACGACCCCGCTTGTTCGTCATAACACGCACGCCAAGCACCAGTCCTACTGCACTGGCCATTTGGTCTTTATTGGTTGGTTTTAAATCAACTAATCGACCGTCGGTGTAGTAACGCAGTTCTTCCGCGTACTGATTGATGGGGTGGCCGGTTAAGTACAAGCCTAGGGTGTCTTTTTCACCTTCTAGCCATACTTTTTCAGGCCACTCAGGGACATCGGCAAACGCTTGCTTCACGTCTTCTGGCTCGGTAGTCAATAACCCGAACATGTCTGACTGACCAAAAGACTCAGCTTTTGCGTGCTGTCCAGCGGCGGCAAGGGCCTCGGGTAAACTCGCCATAAGACTAGCGCGATGGGGGCCTAAGTTGTCCATTGCCCCCGCTAATACTAGCTTTTCTAGCACTCGCTTGTTTACCCGTTTAATGTCTATCTTGGCGCAGAAATCAAATAGATCCTTAAATGCCCCTTGGGTCTCCCGCGCTTCAATAATCGCTTCAATTGGGCCTTCACCTACCCCTTTAATCGCACCGATACCGTAAACAATGCGACCTTCGCTATCGACGGTAAATTTGTATTTACCTGCATTTAAATCTGGCGGCAGTATTTCGATGCCCATGCGCTCACATTCATCGACAAGCGTCACGATTTTATCGGTGTTATCCATATCTGCCGACATTACCGCAGCCATGAATTCCGCAGGATAATGCACTTTCAGCCACAGGGTTTGGTAAGACACCAAGGCATAAGCGGCAGAGTGAGATTTGTTAAAACCGTAACCCGCGAACTTTTCTACCAAGTCGAAGATTTTCATCGCAAGGTCCGGGTCAATATTATTGCCCTTCGCACCTTCGGCGAACGTGCCGCGCTGCTTCGCCATTTCTTCAGGCTTTTTCTTACCCATAGCACGACGAAGCAAGTCAGCGCCGCCCAGTGAGTAGCCCGCCATTTCCTGGGCTATCTGCATTACCTGTTCCTGATACAAGATAATGCCATAGGTAGGCTCTAGAATTTCTTTCAAGCACTCGTGCTGATATTCAGCATCGGGGTAGGAAATTTCTTCACGTCCGTGCTTACGATCAATAAAGTTATCCACCATGCCTGATTGCAACGGGCCCGGACGGAACAGGGCCACCAGTGCGATAATATCTTCGAAGCAGTCAGGTTTAAGGCGCTTAATTAGCTCTTTCATACCACGAGATTCCAGCTGGAATACCGCAGTTGTCTCAGCGTTTTGAAGGGTTCTGAAACTCTTAGGATCTTCAAGCGGAATAGCGCTGATATCTACATCAACGTTCTTCCCTTCTTTGATCATATCTATTGCCCACTGAATAATAGTCAGCGTACGAAGACCTAAGAAGTCGAATTTTACTAAGCCCGCCGTTTCAACGTCGTTTTTGTCGAACTGGGTTACGGGGTTTTTACCTTCGTCATCACAATACAAAGGCGAGAAATCAGTGATTGTGGTTGGCGCAATAACAACACCACCAGCGTGCTTACCGGCATTTCGGGTAACCCCTTCAAGTATTCGCGCCATATCGATAAGGTCTTTCACTTCCTCATCGCTTTCATACACTTCTGGTAGCTGTGGTTCTGCTTTAAACGCCTTTTCAAGCGTCATGCCAGGATCGGGTGGAATAAGCTTTGAAATTCTGTCTACAAAGCCGTAAGGGTGACCAAGCACGCGGCCCACGTCGCGCACTACCGCTTTTGCCGCCATAGTACCGAATGTAATGATCTGCGATACCGCCTGACGCCCGTAAAGCTCAGCAACGTGGTCGATTACCTCGTCTCGTCTATCCATACAGAAGTCGACGTCGAAGTCGGGCATGGATACACGCTCTGGGTTCAAGAAACGTTCGAATAGCAAGTCGAATTCAAGCGGGTCTAGGTCGGTAATTTTTAAGGCATACGCCACCAATGAGCCCGCACCAGAACCCCGCCCTGGCCCTACAGGAATTCCGTTATCCTTACTCCACTGAATGAACTCCATTACAATAAGGAAGTAGCCTGGGAAACCCATTTGGTTGATAACTTCAAGCTCAACGCGAAGTCGGTCATCGTACTCTGGGCGTTTGGCTTTGCGCACTTCTTCATCGGGGAATAAAAATTCTAGACGTTCTTCCAACCCTTCTTCAGACACTTTAACCAAGAAGTCTTCGGTGGTCATGCCGCCAGTTGGAAACTGTGGCAAGAAATATTCGTTTAACCGTACGGTAACGTTACAGCGCTTGGCAATTTCAACCGTATTTTCTATGGCTTCAGGAATATCGCTAAATAACTCAGCCATTTCTTCAGCAGTGCGCAGATATTGCTGGTCGCTGTAGCGTTTAGGGCGGCGGTTATCATCAAGCGTGTAGCCATCGTGAATACATACACGAATTTCGTGAGCATCAAAACCTTCACGATCAATAAAGCACACTTCATTGGTGGCTACCACGGGTAAATCACGCTGCTCAGCAAGCTCAACGGCAAGGTGCAAGTAGTCTTCCTCACCTTGTCTACCGGTTCTAATAAGCTCTAAATAAAAGCGGTCGGGAAAATGAGTTTTATAAAACTCGAGGGCACTGTCGAGAATTTTGGCGTTGTTTTTCATTAAACCCACACCAACATCACCATGCTGTGCACCCGATAATATAATCACACCTTCACTGTGCTCTGCCAACCATTCTTGATCAATGACCGCTCGGTGTGAGAGATGCCCGCGAAGATAGGCCTTGGAGATAAGAATAGTAATGTTCTTATATCCCTCATTGTTCATTGCAATAAGGGTTAGTCTGAAAGGTTCATCGCCAAAGACTTCATTAGTAACCCAAAAATCAGTGCCGATGATGGGCTTAATACCTAAGTTATGTGCCTCGGAATAAAACTTTACCAAGCCACACATATTCATTTGGTCGGTGATCGCCACGGCAGGCATGCCAAGCGCGGCCACTTTACCTAGAATAGGTTTAACCTTATTCAGGCCGTCCATCATCGAAAAGTCGCTGTGAACACGTAAATGAATAAATGGCGATGACATGATGTTATTTCTCTTCGAGTAGCGCTTTTACAGGTTTAAAACTTTTTCGATAGCAATCCAAGATGCCATATTCAGCGATGGCTTCAAAGTGTGCTTTTGTGGGGTAACCTTTGTGCCCGGCAAAGTTATATTGCGGATAGGCCTGGTGAAGCGAAAGCATATCGTTATCTCGCTCTACTTTGGCAATAATGGAAGCCGCTGAAATTTCTGCGTGCAGGCTATCGCCTTTCACTACCGCTTCAGACTCATAGTTCCACGCCGGAACCCGGTTGCCGTCTACACGCACAAAGTCAGGTTTTACAGGTAAACCTTCGACGGCGCGGATCATGGCGAGCATGGTAGCGTGCAGTATATTAAGTTTGTCTATTTCTTCTGGGCTCGCTCTACCGATATTCCAGTAGAGTGCTTTTTCACGAATTTCTTGGGCAAGCGCTACGCGCTTTTTTTCACTCAGTTTCTTAGAGTCGGTTAGCCCTTCAATGGGGTTTTCAGGGTCAAGAATGACCGCGGCGGTGACCACATCACCAACTAACGGGCCACGACCTACTTCATCAACGCCGGCAATTAACTTATGCAAACAATTCCTCCACGACAGCTTTTGCTGCTGTTTTATCAGCGTTGCATTTTAGCGTATGGTGGAGGTCGGTGAAACGGGAAATAAGGGCTGAATTATCACTTTCGAAGAAGTTGAGTAGCTGATTGCTCATATTCTCTGCATTTACTTCTTCTTGTAGTAATTCAGGAATAATAGCTTCATTAGCCAATAGATTTGGCAACGTGAAGAAAGGCGCTTTATACAAGCGCTGCATAATTTTATATGTAAGCGGTGCGAGTAAATAAGCGGCCACCATGGGGCGCTTACATAACATGGCCTCTAAGGTAGCCGTGCCTGAAGCAAGCAAGATAACATCGCTAGCTATCATCGCATCTCGCGATGTGCCTTGCGTTACCTGAATGGGTAAACGTTCCTCTGCCTTATTGGCTTCCAGCAAGAGTGCCTTTATTTGCGTAAGACGATGTTCGTTAGCAGCAGGGATAAGAAATTGAATGTCGCTGCGTTTAGCATGAATAGCTTCTATGGTCTCCAGAAATACTGGAAGTAGCGTTTCTACTTCGCCTCTGCGTGAGCCTGGAAGTACAGCCAATACGGAAGCATTACCATCTACACCTAATTCTTGGCGCGCCGCATTTTGGTCGGGCTCAATTGCTATAGCGTCAGCCATTGTGTGTCCCACAAAGGTATAGGGAACGTGGTATTTATCGTAAACCTGCTGCTCGAAAGGAAATAAACCCAACACACGATTAGTCGCTTTCGCTATTTTATGGATGCGCTTTTCACGCCACGCCCACACAGTAGGACTCACATAGTGCATGGTTTTGATACCGCGTGCTTTAAGCGCTTTTTCTACTCTTAGATTAAAATCAGGCGCATCAATACCCACAAAAATATCTGGCGGATTTTGCTCGAAGTGAGCAAGAAGCTGCTTTTTAACTTTCAAGATGGCAGGTAGATGGGAGAGAACTTCAACAAGTCCCATAACCGACAAGGTTTCCATATCGAAAAGACTATGAAAACCCGCGTTTATCATATTTGGACCGCCAATACCTTCGATAACAGCATCAGGGTATTGGCGTTTTAACTCTGCAACCATTCCGGCGGCAAGCACGTCACCAGAGGGCTCTCCGGCAACCATGCCGATACGGATAGGCGTAGACATAATTAGCGAATAATGCCTCGCTCAGAGTCTTGTAAGAACTTCACCATAAGGGCCACACCAGGGAACTCCTGTGCGGGATCGGCAAGTTTTTCAATGGCTTCGTCTACGGTATTGCCTTCACGGTATATTGCTTTGTAAGCGCGTTTAATGGCCATAACTTCTTCTTTGCTGAAGCCACGACGCTTAAGCCCTTCAGAATTAATACCCTGAGGAATGTTTTTCTGGCCGCTGACCATAACAAAGGGAGGCACGTCGCGCAGAATAATGCCGCCAGCCCCCAAAAACGAATGAGCTCCAATCTTACAGAACTGGTGAATACCTGCGGCACCGCCAACAATGACGTGGTCGTCCATGTGAACATGGCCTGCAATCGCAACACTGTTTGCAATAATAATGTCGTTGCCAAGGACACAATCATGGGCAACATGAGAGTTGGCCATAAATAAACAGCGAGAACCAATTATAGTAATGCTGTTGTCTTGAATAGTGCCTCGGTGAACGGTTACCCCTTCCCTAAACTCATTATCGTCACCGATGACAAGTTCAGTAGGCTCGCCCGCATACTTCTTATCTTGGCAGTCTTCACCAATTGAAGAAAACTGATAAAATTTATTGTTTTTACCGATACGCGTTGGGCCGCGTACCACCACATGTGATTTCAGAATACAGCCATCGCCTATGGTGACATTGTCGTCTACCACACAAAATGGACCAATGGTGACATTTTCACCAATCGTTGCACTTTCTGAAATTACCGCAGTTGGATGGATCACGTTAAGCTATCTCTCTCATCGCACACATAAACTCTGCAACACAAGCGATATCGCCATCAACGCTTGCAGTGCCTTTAAATTTCCAAATCCCTCTGCGCTCTTTAACTAGAGCAACATCAAACTCAAGCCTGTCACCTGGAACAACAGGACGCTTAAAGCGTGCGTTATCAATCCCTGCATACAAGTATAACTTATCATTGCTACCCATTGTCTTAAATCCTAAAACACCGGCAGCTTGTGCCATAGCTTCAAGAATTAATACCCCTGGGAAAATTGGCTGTTCAGGGAAGTGCCCCATGAAACACGGCTCATTGATAGTGATATTCTTATAAGCCTTTACAGACTCACCCAGAACATAGTCTGTTACACGATCAACAAGTAGGAATGGATACCGATGAGGTAACAGTTCCAATATTTCCTGAATTTCGATGGTATTAAGTGAATTGGCCAAAAACTTTCTCCTGTATACAAGCATGACCTACAACTATTTTATACCAATACAGATGATTGATTGGCATTCTGGTCAAACTCGCCGTAAAAACTAAAAACGGCGGCAACCATACGCTGTTAAGCGCAAAAAACAAATCAGACCAACACCTTTGGGGAGTTGGTCTGATAAATTTTACAACTGACTAGTGCAGTTATTAGTTAGTTTTGCTTACTTGCTGAAGAACTTGCTCAGATAAGTCGTGCTCTTCTTTTGCAAACGCAACCGCACCAGCGTTAAGCACTAGGTCATAACCTTGCTTTGCTGCAACAGAGTCAATAGCTTGCTTGATTAGTCCAAGAAGCTTGTTGCGCTCTTCGTTGCTGCGACGTTGAATGTTTTGCTGCAAAGGTTGACCTTTCTTAGCTAGCTCTTCACGTACTGACAAGATTTTTTGTTCTAGTTCTTTCTTCTCTGCATCGCTCATTGTCGCTGCGTCGCGCTGAAGACGTTCTGCGTAGAACTGACCATCACGCTGCAGTTGATTCACTTCTTCAAGCTGATCTTTAAATTCAGCCTGAATAGCGTTTTGAATTTCAGCCGCTTGAGGCATCGCTTGGAAAATACCTTGCACATCGACAACTGCAACTTTCTGCTCAGCCATTACAGATGTACTAACTAAAGCGCTACCCAACATTGCTCCTGCAACGATATGTTTAACCAACTGTTTCAAAGGGAACTCCTTTTGTGAATCTTATTATAGAGCGCGCCTAAAAACGCGCTCGCTTTAATGTCTTAGAAAGTTTGACCAATGTTGAAAGTGAAGAATCTCGCATCGTCACCATCACGTTGCTGTATCGCTTTCGAGAAGCTGAATACCATCGGTCCCATTGGTGATACCCATTGGACCGATATACCTGCCGAGCTACGATACAGGCTCCAATCAGAATAGTCCAATAGCTCACCGCGTTGTGTAGATGCTATGTCAAACTGACGGTAATAGTCATAGTCGAACTCAGTATCCCACACGTTACCCACATCCACAAACAAACTTGTACGAACTGAGTTATCCATTTCTTCTTCAACAAATGGCGTAGGAACAATAAGCTCGATACCGCCAAGTGCCATCGCGTTACCACCTAGGCTTCGCGTTGACCAAGACAGCTGCGCATCAGCTGGATCGCCTGGGAACACTTCACCATCAGGCCCAACTATAGTACCCGTATTGCCTAGGAATACACCGCGAGGACCTACCGTGTTATTCTCGAATCCTCGTAGTGAATCAGAACCACCTGCTGTAAAGTTCTCTGTAAACGGTAATATTTGCTCATTGCCGTTAATATCACCGTAACCATTCCCGTAGCCAAGACGTACGCGCGCTAGGAAAGACCAGCGCTGGTTACGAGATAATGGGAAGTACCACTTACCGTCAAATACCGTTTTAAAATAGTTAACATCTGAGTTTGGTGTGGTAATGCTAAATGAAGCTCGTTGAGATGAACCCGCCGTTGGGAACAAACCACGGTTTAGCGTACTTCGACTCCAGCTTATGCTTGCCAGGTAACTATCGTATTTAATCGCTGCATCTGGGTCTTCACCGTTCGTAAACTGGTTATAAAACTGCTCAGTTTGCTCGTAGTAACCACGGTTGTATAGCTCAACGTTACTATAGGTTAAGCCAAAATTAATGCGGTTGAATTCGTTTATTGGATAACCAACATTCGCACCAATTGACCAACGCTTAGAATTGTACTGGATAACGTTAAAGTCTGAGCCGTCAAACTCACTGTAACCTAAACTACCACCCAAGCTAATCCCGTCAATCGTGAAGTAAGGATCGTTATAAGTAATCTGTGCGCTGCGCTGATATGAAACTGTGCTTAGGTTAAGGCCAACTCGTTTACCTGTACCCAAGAAGTTATCTTGCTGGATACCCGCCTGTAGGCTTAACTTGGTTCTGTCACCATAGCCGATACCCGCATTAAATGAGCCAGAAGGCTGCTCTTTAACGTTATAATTAACGTCAACCTTATCTTCAGAGCCAGGAATACGTACAGTTTCATACTCTACTTCTTCCATATAAGTAAGTCGAGAAAGCTGGTTCTTGGAAGACTCTAGCAAGTTATTTGAAAGCCACGTGCCTTCCATCTGGCTGACATTTTGACGCAGAACACTATCGGCAGTTACTACGTTGCCGTTAAATTTAATGCGGTTAACATAAATACGCTTGCCCGGATCAACAGATAACGTCAACTTAACTGTTTTGTCTTCGTCATTAATTTCAGGAACGGTAGTAACCGTTGGATAAGCATATCCGAAACGACCAAGATATTTACTGATGAACTCTTCTGTATAGGTTACTTCGGCTTGGTTATATAGCTCACCTTCTGTCAGCGGAAGCACGCGCTCAATATATTCTTCATGGCCAAGTACATCACCTACTAATTCAACTTCTGAAATAGTGTACTGCTCACCTTCGGTTACATTCATAGCAATGTAGATGCCCGACTTTTCGGGTGTCATTGATACTTGGGTAGAGTCAACATTAAAGCGAAGGTAACCACGGTTTAAGTAATGGTTACGCAGCGTTTCCATATCCCCTTGCAGCGTTTGCTGCTGGTAGCGAGTTTCCGACAGGAAATCCCACCAAGGCGTATCGTATTGCAGCTCGAAAGCCTCCATCAGC
>NZ_JAFLMX010000121.1:0-6647 GCF_017849675.1 Alteromonas sp. AO-Serp | reverse complement strand
GCGTGATGCATGAGTACACCTGTACAGGCGATAACAGGGAAAGGATAAGCAGACTGCAGATGATTGTAATGTGCAAACCTGTGGTGATCCCGTCCGTCTAATAGGCGCTGGGCGCCAATATAGGCATCAATGCTCGGGTGTTTTTGCAGCCATTCAGCCCAATGCTTGTCTTGCGGCACTTTTCCACTTGGTAGCCAAATGAATTTGCAATGGCGAATGGTACGCAAGTCCCACTCAGCTAGTTGGTATTCACCTTTATCAGAGCGACGCCTCGCGTTAGTAATAATTCGGCACAGCTCGCTATAGGCCGCTTTGTTCGGGCACAACAGTACAAAAGATAAAGTGTCATCAAATACAAAGTAACTACCCACAATAAGCGTAATCGGTAGACCCTGATGCTTAATTTCATCGAAAGCTCGTACTACTCCCGCCACTGAGCATTCATCGGTAATGGCAAGCGCGTCGTAACCAAGGAAAGAAGCCGTGGTAACAAGCTCTGCGGGGGAAGAGGCGCCGCAAAGAAAGCTATAATTGCTTTGGCAAAAGAGCTCACTGTATTTCATGATATTGCCTTTACCCTTTTCTTTAACCGCATACCGCTAGCAAAAAAGGCCCTGTACCCACCAGCGGCTCTCTTCATCTTTAAATACTAAAAGCCTTACGCATTGCTCAGTTTGGGCGATGAAATAATCACGCTTTGTTGGGCTGTCATGCCACCACTCACTGTGTAATCGCACGGGGCCAAAGCAAATTTGGGTAGCCTGAATAAGCGGTTTAGGTATATCAAAGGTGAAGGTGGGCGTAATGTCACTGCTATAAGCGTAATTACCGGCACAGTTACCGGTGCTCGACTCTGTCACTGTCATATATTCAAACTGATGGCTGTCGGCAGCGCGAGGTTGAAACGTACTGTTATCGCCTAGCTTCGCGTTTAAGCGCCCAATTAATTGCTTTTGTGCAATATCGTTAAATCTGTCGCTAAAAAAGTCGCCATTCTGCGTATCCATTTCTTCAAATTGCTGACAGGTAAGCGCAATGGCTGTGGCTGGCTCAGGCAACACCAGATTCTCAGTTTTAAGACTAAACAAGGGCAGCCAACTTTGTACTGAGGACTGAGGCAGTGCCGAACGTATATTAATATCCATTACAGGTGCTTCTCTGAAATGAATATGTACACTGATGCTGGATGTATATAAGTTTCTTGCCCGTAAATAGTGAGACAAATGCTCAAACTGTTGGGTGACAAAAGGGGTTAGATGCTGCGTGTTTTCAATATCAAAAGGCAATAAGATAAAGTTATCGAAGTGCTCCAAAGGCCTAAATAACGTAACGCGTGGAAAGGTTTCTCCCCTTAACGCAGTAAGATACATAATAGTGTTATTGTCAAAGCGCCGACCCAGTTCTTGTACCGGCATGGCCAGTAGCTGTTGTACGCAGGAAACGCCCACCCTTGCCAACGAGTCAATGACTTTGGGGGATAGAGCCGTAATAGAAAGCGGGCACGTACTTAGCGCTTTTTTTATGTCATCGGGTGTATGTAAGTGGGTATTAAATTTATAAAGCGCTAATACTTTTGCGGCCTCTATCGTCCATGCGCTAGCAAAATGATAGCGAATATCTGCTTCTGCCAGAGCTTGGGTTAAGGTTTTCCACAGTGGCTTATGACCGCCATAGTAATGAGTAAGGTTATCTAACCTTACTGCCAGACCGCTTACATTATTCGAGTGAATGTGGTTGTCTAATACGATATCAGAAGCCAGTGGATAAAGCCGATGGGCTAACTGCGTCAGCATATGCTTTTCGGCTTCTTCACTGAAAGGCAGAATATGTACGTAAGGGCATAACGCCGCTGCTTGGGCTAGCCCATGCCCAATTTCAATACCTTCTTTTTTCGCAATATCATTACACTGCGTAATTTTGTTTGTTTTACTGCAGTACACTGCAACGGGAGTATTCGACGCTAACGCTGAATACTGGTTGTTAGTTTCGTGCTTCGACAACTGGCTATGTGCACGCTTACTTCTAGCCGCTTTGATATGGCTGTCTAAAGTTAGTTGATAGCAGTAAATATAAGCCCACAGCATCATTAGCTCACAGAGTGTAATGCCTGATCGGAAAGCGTGTTGTGTGCCATGGCCCATTTAATGGCGTGATTGTCGGGGGTCCACCGATGGGAAATAACAATGTTATCTTTGGGCCACCCATGACGCTGCTTGCGTATGTTCACCGCCAAAGCGTGGGGTTTACCCTTTAGCGCGATATCCAACGTAATGGGTAATGCACTGTCGCTTTGATTCGACAGGTTGGCTTGTGAATCACTTAAGCTGGCCTTTGGGTAACCTAACTGTGAGGCCTGCTGTTGCGGTGGAGTATACAGCAAGCACAGCGCATCATTATGCGTTGCTGCTACCTGAAGGCGTCGCGCTTCTTTTTGATTTACAGCATTACTCCACAGCACTACGCAATGGCAAGCCGTACTTTTTAAACATTGCTCTGCTGCCCACAGCGACTCTTGTTCAGAACCTGGTTTTACTACCAGAACTTGTTGCGCTTTAAGCCCCAGATTTTCTAACCACGGCGACTGTAGTAGCCCGGGAGGGTTAATAAATACCACCAGCTTATGCGTACGGTGTTGGCATATAACCTGTTTAAAGAGTGAAAGTTCACCCATGCCGGTTAACGAAGAGATACGGACAAGACCTGTAGATGCAACGCCACCGTTAAGTGCCTTATCCAGACGCGGAAAACCCAGCGAAAACTTGGTTTCACCTTGTTTCTGATCTCTGGCCCGCCAAATATGCGGGTGGTTATTAAGCACGGATAACGATTTATTCATGGCACTCAAAATAAACTGTATTTTTGTACAGTATTATAGTGCAGCAATAACCCTTTTCAAGACAAAAGGTTTTTGGCTTGTTGTTTTAAGTGCTAACTTACTGATTAGTCTGGAAAGGTAAAAAGATTAAACTTTTAAAAGTGTAGGAACATGGCTAGGGTCGCTGACCTTACTACATAGCAAAGCAGACGACCCTGCCATACAGTTAGCGCTGTATAAGCGCTAACGAGGGACATAGAGTAAAATGTTACTCTTCAGATGGTTCTTTTTGAGCCTTTGTAGTCGTGCCACTTACTGTTGCTGTAACGGTTTGGCAAAAAGCAATGAAGCCGTCGGCGGTATTTTTTGACCACACCATACGTACGTTGCTAGGGAGTGCTTTCACCACCTCACGAATTTCCTCAAGCGTCACTTCTTCATTAAGCAGCACCTTATTCAGTGACTCCTCAAATGACATGCCTTTCTCACAACAGGCCATGACGATTGTCGAAAAGTTGCGCATAAGCGGGTGCAGCGCATTGTATTGAGTTTGGTCGATAAGGCGGCTTTTATAGGCACTTTCAATACGCGCAGTAAGATTTTTCTCTAACGCATCTGTAACAAGAACAAGGTTGCGATAAGCATACGTAACCTTGTTGTTGGTCTGTTTATTCGAGTGACGCAATAGCGCCAGCTCTTTCTGTAAATTCTGCGCTCGCAGCACAAAGTAAATTAAAAACAGGATAAGTAATCCAATAACACCAAATGCAACGATCATGTTTATTGTGCCTTTTGTTCTTCTATAAACGTATTGATGTTTTGCTCCAAGATAAACAATGGAACTGAGCCGTTTTCTAACACGGCGCGGTGGAATTTACGCACATCAAAACGCTCGCCTAATGCTTTCTCTGCCTTCTTGCGAAGGCCTTTAATTTTGATTTCACCAATCTTGTAAGACAAGGCTTGCGCTGGCCAAGAGATATAGCGGTCTATTTCAGTATTTACGTTGTGTTCTGAAAGCGCGGTGTTTTCCATCATATAATCAACCGCTTGTTGACGGCTCCAGCCCATCGTGTGCATACCGGTATCCACAACCAAGCGACACGCACGCCACATTTCGTAGCTTAAGCGACCGAAGTTGTCGTACGGCGTTTCGTAAATACCTGCTTCAATACCTAAAAACTCAGAGTACAGACCCCAGCCTTCACCAAACGCTGAAATATAGGTGTTACGACGTACCATAGGTAAGTCTTCAAGCTCTGCTGCCAACGATATTTGAAGATGGTGGCCAGGCACTGCTTCGTGCAAGGTCAGTGCAGGCAATGCATACAAAGGGCGCTTATCGAGGGCATAAGTGTTTACCCAGTAATATCCAGGCTGATCATCGCGGCTAGGATGAATGTAACGGCCCGTTGTATATTTGGGCGCGATAGCGTCTGGTACAGGCGCTACACCGTAGGGTGTTCTTGGCAGATACTCAAAGAGCGAAGGAAGTTTTGCGTCCATTTTCTTTGCAATAAACGACGCTTCTTTTAGTAAATCTTCAGCGCTGGTGGCATAGAATTGCGGGTCTTCGCGTAAAAACGTAATGAATTCGTTAATGTCGCCATCAAAGCCAAGCTCATCCACAATTTGCTGCATTTGCGCGCGAATGCGTTTTACTTCAGACAAACCTAAATCATGGATTTCCTGAGGCGTCATATCCGTGGTGGTGTAATGCTTGGCTCTATTGGCGTAATACGCCACGCCATCAGGCCAGTTATTCGCGGCAATATCTTCACGGGCGTTGGGAATGTATTCATCTACCATGAAATCGTAGAACATTTGATACGCAGGCAATACGCTGCTATTTATGGCAGCCTTGCCTTGCTCCGTTAGCGCTGATTTTTGCTCGGCAGTAAAGTACTCTGGGAAACGGGTAAATGGAGAATAAAAGCCACTGTCCTCGGCGTTTTCAACAATGTATGACGCCACCGAGTTCTCAAACCCTTTCAGCACGACTTTAGGTTGCGTGTAGCCTTCTTTTAGCGCCTGTTTCATGTACGCAATTTGTTGGTCAAAATAAGGTTTCAGCGCATTTAGGCGGCTAATGTAGGCCTGATAATCTTCTACGCGCTTAAAGGTGGATAAATTAGGAAGCGAGGCCATTGCACCGTGGAAGCCATATTCTGAATTGATAGGCACTAAATGCGCGCGATACGTATATTCGTCCACATAGTTAGCTAAACGATATTGTTGCATCAGCAAGGCAATATAAGCATCAGTAGAGATGTCTTCTTTTTTATACTGACTTAAGGCCTTTTGAAAAGTACGCCATTGTTCATTTTGTGCTTTCAGGGCTTTGGGAGAGTTGTCTGGTAATACGTGAGCGAGTGAAGTATCGCCTTCGCGAGAAGCTAGAAGCGGGGAAACCGAAAGCTCGTATTGCCAAATGTCATCAAGTAGTTGATACAAGCTTTCATCGTTAAGGTCCTTTGCAGATGAGCTAACGCTGCAAATAAATAATAATGCTGCTAAAACATAGCGATACATAAGGGTCTCCGGCAACCTTCACCGGAATGACCCGGCGGTTACTCTTTCGTTGGTGTATATATTGGACTAGGGAAAGCAGTTACTTTATCAGATTTATTTTCTAATTTAGTAATTTTGGCTGAACCTTTTTTATTTACGGCGTCAATGCGCAAAATGTTGTGCATCGGTACATAAGTTTTTGTTACTTCAGAAAATTCGGTTTTCAACCTTTCATGACTAGGGTCTACAACAACACTTGTGTGAGTATCCCACACAAAGTCACCTATCTCGATAAAGCCAAACAAAGCGCCCTGCATAAGACTTTTCACGTATAACTCATAGCGCTCACCGTTGCTGATGAACTGAACGCGGTAAAGAATGTCGTCTTTTGACATAGATGCTGCTCTTCACTAAAAAAATATAAAAACACCCGGAAGCTGAGCCGGTATGTGGCTGGCAATTTTACCTTGCTCATAAAATGCGAGCAACGGTAGGAAACACATGGTAAACGTTAGTAGTTTAATGGTATTCCGCCTATCAACTGCGTTACCATGATGCATACTTAGTTATATGGTGAAATTAGAATGATAAAAAAACTCCTTATAGGTAGTGCAATGACAGCAATGACCTTTGCTGCTACTGCCCATAACCACGCATCGACAGACAATGCTTTTAACCCTGATACACAGCGAATCAAATCGCACCTGTTTTTCCTAGCAGATGATTTGCTTGAAGGTCGTGACACGGGCTCTCGTGGCCATGAAATTGCGGCGCTATATATTGCGACCGAATTTGCTAAATATGGTTTGAAGCCAGCGGGTACAGACGGCTACATGCAAAACGTAGCGTTTCGCAAAGCGAATCTGGTTCAAGAGTCTCCCAAGTTTACTTTCACGCAAAACGGCGAAACCATTGATTTTGACTACCCTAAAGAATACCTCGCTAGCCCGAGCTTGCTTAGCACTGAGGCCAACCTAAAAGGTGAAATGGTGTTTGTAGGCTATGGTATCGTGGCTGACGAATTGTCTCACAACGATTACAAAGACTTAGATGTAAAAGGCAAAATTGTAGTAGCGTTAGCGGGTAAGCCAAGCGATTTTCCATCAGAAGAGGGCGCTCACTTTGCGTCTGGCTATCAAAAGCAAAAGTATGCGGTAGACAATGGCGCTATTGG
Source organism: Alteromonas sp. AO-Serp (assembly GCF_017849675.1). Taxonomy (NCBI): domain Bacteria; kingdom Pseudomonadati; phylum Pseudomonadota; class Gammaproteobacteria; order Alteromonadales; family Alteromonadaceae; genus Alteromonas; species Alteromonas sp. AO-Serp. The sequence continues at coordinate 147 of NZ_JAFLMX010000121.1, read as the reverse complement.
CATGATCACCATAACCACGCCAAAGAACGAAAAAGTACGTCCTTATCAAAGCCGTTTGAACTACATCCATACGCCGCGTATGGCTTGGTTAGACGACAGCGGTCAGCCTGCTAACAGCTTTTCTCAGCTTAAAGGTGGCTCTTACAT
>NZ_JAFLMX010000133.1:0-7502 GCF_017849675.1 Alteromonas sp. AO-Serp | reverse complement strand
TACAATGAAATGAGACCGCACTTAGCATTAGATATGGAAACGCCTAACGCAGTGCATAATAGAAAAGGCCAGCTTCGAGAGCTGGCCTAATAACTGTCAACCTATATTAGGACGACACACACTTGATAAAAACAACTGCCTGCTGTTGTCTAACAAAGCGAGTCCTATCTTTCGATAAGGGTAGTAATAACCTTTATCTCTTATTCAATATTCAATCGGTATTCCAATGTGATGTTGGCATTAAGAAGTTGAGATACTGGGCAATTTTCTTTTGCTTCCTGTGCAATTTTCTCAAACTCATCTTCGGAAATCCCTTCAACCTCAGCATCTAAGCTTAGTGCCGATTGAGTTATTTCAAAGCCGTCATCGTTTTTCTCTAAACTGATTTTTGCAGTGGTATTTAACTCGCCGTCATTGTATCCCGCATCTGAAAGCGCAAAAGAAAGTGCCATGGTGAAGCAACTCGCATGCGCCGCACCAATTAATTCCTCGGGGTTGGTTCCCTTTCCATCTTCAAACCGCGTGTTAAAACCATAAGGCTGGTTCGATAAAGCACCGGTTTGTGTAGAAATGCTCCCCTTTCCCTTTTTACCTAGCGGTTTGTAAACTGCACTACCTGATTTGACTATCGACATATCATCTTTCCTTTCATTTTAACTAAACTGATTTTCATGTAGTTGGATAAGATGCAAGTGCTCTGCCGATCATAAGAAATCGCTCTATCCCTTGTCATAGCGGCTTTACAGCATCATCTTGTAAATGATGGAATCAGAGACAGTTCCCTTTTTGAAAGAAGACTACAGGGTGAGATGAAAATTTTACTTACCTCCTCCTAGTCTTTTTCAGTACCTATGCTTTCGCGCAAAGCCTCAAGCTTCGCAATGTGCGCTTAGAAAAAATGTGCGCTTGTAAAACAAAAATGGAATTAACTCGCTGCACCGCGATGAAATTAATTTCAGCTTAAACCGTTCTTTATTTGTTAACCGTATATCTTCGCAAACTGGGACCTGACGAATTAAACGCGAAGGTCGCTTCAACGTTAAACCAACACATAAAAGGTGAGTGATGAAATTAACACTTTCTGCAGTTTTAATTAGCACAGCGTTAAGCGCTTCGGTTTTTACGCCATCAACAAGTGCCGACGAGGCCATACTAGCTGGGGGCTGCTTTTGGTGCATGGAGTCTGATTTTGAAAAGCTAGACGGGGTTACTGATGTAGTGTCGGGGTTCACTGGCGGAAGCGCGCCAAATCCGACTTATAATGGCAATCACAAGGGACACTTTGAGGCGGTAAAGATCACCTACGACGGCGATATGCTTTCTTATAATGATATTCTCGATCATTTTTGGGTAAACATTGACCCTTTCGATGACCGAGGTCAGTTTTGTGATAAGGGACCCAGTTACTTAAGCGCCATCTTTGTAGCAAACGATAAAGAACGTGCTATAGCAGAAAAAACAAAAGCTGACGTGGTAGCCCAATTTCCCAATAAAAAGGTGGTAACGCCCATACTCGATGCTTCTACCTTTTATCCGATAAAAGGCGACGAAATTGGCCATCAAGATTTTTATAAAAAAAGTCCCGTTCGCTATAAGTTCTACCGATGGAACTGTGGGCGTGACCAGCGCTTGGAAGAAATTTGGGGCGAGAAAGCCTTGGGTAAGAATAAGTCTTAGCCCAGCAACTTAACATCTACGCCCAACGCTAAACCAAAGCGATACCAAAAGCCACACCAAAAGAAAGCACGCCGCAAAACACTGGCAGCCCTAAGCTTTTGAATTTGCGCCAAACAACCACAGTGACAACAGTGCCTATTGCCGTTGCAATCCAACTCGCCGCTGACGGTACTTTTGGAATAAGTGACGCTCCAAGCATGGCGGCAATCATCAGCGGCCCTAACACGCTTAGCCACGCAGGTAAGCGCGCTTCGGTGTTATTCGCTTTGTGCTTATTAAAGTGACGCTGAGTCCACAGCAACGGGCCTACGCGCAATGCATATGTCCCGATGGCTGCAACAACAATGGCTATCCAGATATCAACGTGCATGAGATTGCTTCCTTTCAACGTGCGAGGTAAGAAAATAAAAGGTTATCGCACCGCATAGTGCTGCCAACGGAATTGCAGCGTTTTTAAAGGCGCTGAGAGCCAAAAAGAGAGCCGCCGTCATTGTAACGAGCAAGGTAGCGCTCCACAGTTTACTTGAGAATTTAGGCGCGAGTAGCACAAGGAAAAGTGCAGGTAAAGCAAAGGGCATCACGCTGTCTAATATTGGCCATTGTTGGGTAAGGGAGTCCCCTGCGATACCGCCAAGCGCTGTCCCTACGATCCAACTAAGCCACGCCACCATCGATACACCTTTAAACCAATCTACCTTTTTAGCATCGTCCATTAGCGGCAAGCGAGTATGGGCTAGCGCAAAAATCTGGTCAGTAAGGCCGTGCATTAAATAGGGCCAAGCTTTACTTTGCGGTAAATAAGGCACCAAGTTGGGCGCATAAACCACATGACGTACATTAACTAATAACGTCATACAAACCGCTAGCCAAAGTGGCGCACCTGATGCCACCATGGCTACCAAAAGAAACTGCGACGCGCCTGCGTAAATGAATATGGAAATTAGCGTGGCTTCCAGCGTAGAAAAACCGGCTTGAACTGCGATCACGCCAAATGAAATGGCTACCGGAATATAGCCACCTAACAAAGGTAACCCGTCAATAACCCCTTGCTTAAGTCCACTTTTTGATGAAAGTTGGCTCATTCCTTTGCCTCTTTGTGATAAACGATTGTGATAAGACATGTCGCCCACTCGTCTCCCGTTTTGTATACGTGGGGCAAATCAGCGTTAAATGCTAAACTTTGACCCGGATGCAGCCATTGAGTATTTCCACTATTCCCAGCTTCTAGAGAGCCGCTAACAACGGTAATCGTTTCTTCTGTTCCTGTGGCGTGAGCTTCTGCCTCTCGAAAAGTATTGGGTGCAACCGACATCCAATAAGCATCAACGTTCGGGATACCTTGTCCTTGCTCAATTAAACGAACTTCTACGCCCTTTTCTCCAACGCTTGCGCTAAGAGGCTGAACTAGCTGACCGAACGGAACGTCCAGTTGTTTAGCCAACCGCCAAATGGTGTCTAGCGTCGGGTTGCCGTTGCCCTGCTCCAATCTTGAAAGGTTAGATTTAGCGATACCTGCCCCTGCTGCCAATTGCGACAGCGAGACACCTTTGTCTTGCCTGAGTTTCTGCAAATGCCTTCCGAGGATGTTGAGCGTTGATTGATTCACACCTTACCAATTTAATGTTGTTCCATTTAAAGAACGTTCTATATATAGAACACCTCAAAGTCAAGAAGTTTGTTTTCAATGGAGGCATAGATACGGCGTTGTGCTCACGCCACGATTGGAAAACGTGACAAATGTTAAAAGATGACAAAGGGATGAACTAAAAGGTAACCAATATTTGTGCACAGAAAACAGTCACCTTCGCTTTTTATAAACGCCCATTCGACTTTCTAACGCAAAAGGTCCGACGTAATTTATTAACATAAGCACTACATTTAAATCGCTGAATTGATTAAGAAACCTTATCAGTTACCGTTACTTGCTATCTGAGCGATGCTACGATCTCTTGCATTAAACGAATACGAAAAGCACGAACCTGTGGGCTATTGATCATTGCTAAATATTACCGACGGTTGCTAAATATTATCGATGATAAGGGCGACTATTCGAAGAGAACCGGCAAACATTCCGTTGAGCCGGTTTTTGCGTTTCATCAAAGCGCTAGTCTGCTGAGCGTCTTTTATCTTTGATGAAACACAGACATTGTAAAAATGCACAGCAAAGCTCAACAGACCCTCGCTAAAACAGCCACTAAGTACGTGATTGAACTCAATGAACAAAAGGACGTTTATGACGAATCAAACTGACAAGATTCTTTCTGACCAAGCCTCTTCAAAGCAGGCCTATTCAGAGCAGCACTCAGCGTTGGGTGAATACTCACTGGCCACTATAACCTTTTGGCTGGCTTTCGGAACCTTTGTGATTGGTTGCAGTGAATTTGCGGCAATGGGTTTATTACCTTACTTTGCAGAAGATTTTGGCATTACTGAAAATGTCGCCGGTCACGCAATTAGTGCTTATGCCATTGGTGTTGTAGTGGGCGCGCCGCTTATCACTATCTTTTTTTCCAGGCTTGCAAGACGCACCATGCTTATTTCCATGATGGTATTTTATGCTGGCGGAAACTTACTAACAGCGCTAGCGTGGTCAGAATGGACAATGAACATAGCGCGCTTTATTGCTGGCCTACCTCATGGCGCTTACTTCGGCATTGCCATGCTCTTTGCTGCAGACATTGCCGGTAAGAATAAACGGGCGCAAGCAGTCAGTAACGTCATTTTAGGCTTGGCTATTGCCAATATTATTGGTGTGCCGTCAATTAGCGGTATTGGGCAAATGTTCGGATGGCGCACTGGCTTCTTTATTATTTCAGCCTTTGCGCTAGTTACTGCATTAATGGTTTGGAAAACCGCACCGTACCGCGGCCCTAATCCAGATGCCAAACCACTAACCGAGCTTAAAGCTCTGAAAAACAAAGATGTGCTGCTGGTACTACTTATGGGCGCGATTGGCTTTGGTGGTATGTTCTCAGTTTATTCTTATTTCAGCGCCTCTTACCTCAATACAACCTCATCACCTGAGTGGGGAATCTCGGCCACATTGCTTATCTATGGCATAGGCGTAACCTTGGGCAATATTATTGCAGGCCGCTATTCTGAAGGCAGGCTACTGACGTCAGCGATTACGTTTCAGGTTTTACTAGGCCTATCAGCTGCAGCTTACGCTGCGTCGATGGGGAATCCATACTTAATGGCAGCATCACTGTTTTTCATTGGTATCGGTGGTGGCATGGTGGTGCCGCTGCAAACAAGGCTTATGGACGTCGCTGGCGAGGCTCAGACTTTAGCCGGCGCCATGAACCATGCGGCTTTTAACACCGCTAATGCGCTTGGCCCTTGGTTGGCAGGAATGACACTGTCAGCAGGTTATGGCTATACATCAACGGGTTGGGTAGGCCTAGCGCTTGCCGGTGGTGGTGTACTGGTGTGGCTGGCCATTGTTATGACTGCTCGCAATACTCAAGTACAAACAGCAACCGTATCTGGTTAAATGAAGGTTTAGCGCTGACAACCTTTGTTGTCAGCGCTTGTTAGTTGTATTCCCTCGGTATTACTCGGCGTCGTTTTCACGATCAGAGTTATTGCAAGAAGCACTTCCCCATACATCTTCGGGAATGTCTCTTTTGGGCGCTGGCGCACTAGCTATCGCTTCAGCCTGCTTCTTCTCTTGATTTGACCACTTAACACGAATTTTCTTACCGTCGATAACTTTGGCGTTAAGTTTTTCAATGGCTTTATCGGTTTCTTCTTGCGTGCTCATTTCTACGAAACCAAAGCCTTTCGATAAGCCAGTAGCCTCATCCATCACCAAGTCGCACGACGCTATGGTGCCAAACTCGAAAAACAAGTCTTCAAGATTCTCCTGAGTAAATGTTTTAGGTAAATTGCGAACTAATATGCTCAAATTTATGTCCTACTTTTAAGGTGATTATGGATGAACGGGTGTTATTAACTTTCCTGGTTACGCAGAAACACAAGTTCCGTTGATGAACTTTGTTCTTCGCTAAACACATAGCCATCTACGTCGAAGTTTTTCAGACCTTCTACGTCTTCTACACGGTTTTCAAGAATATAACGCGCCATTAAACCACGGGCTTTCTTCGCAAAGAAACTGATAATTTTATACTGACCATTCTTGCAGTCTTTAAACGTTGGCGTAATGATCATGCCATCTAAAGACTTTTTCTTCACTGCTTTAAAGTACTCATTTGAAGCAAGGTTGATCAACACATTGTCACCCTGTGCTTCTAATGCCTTATTTAGCACATAAGTAATGCGATCATCCCAAAACGCATACAGGTCTTTACCTTCAGGGTTTGCTAATTTAGTACCCATTTCTAAACGATAGGCCTGCATTAAGTCTAGAGGACGAAGCAATCCGTATAGGCCAGACAGAATTCGAAGATGTTTTTGCGCATATTCGACCGTTTCGCTATCAAGCGAGTAAGCATCTAACCCAGTGTACACATCACCATTAAACGCATACATTGCTTGGCGTGCATTATCGGGCGAAAACGGCGTAGAAAACTCAGCAAAACGGTTGGCGTTCAACGTTGCTAACTTGTCGCTTATCTTCATCAGCGATGATAAGTCAGCAGGCGATAAGGTGCGGCAAACTTCCATCAAACGTTCAGTGTCTTCAAGCATGGCAGGCTGAGTGAACTGGCTCACAGGAATTTCGCTTTCAAAATCTAAATTTTTTGCTGGGGATACTACAACTAACATTTCGACTCCTTAATTTTTACGCTGGTATTGTACCACCTGATACGCTCCAAAAAGCAAAATGGCATAAGAAAGACGTAAATTGGCTTAACAGAGAAATCCGATTAGCCATTTTGTCGCTATTCAATGTATGAATTGTCACACGGGTTTGATATAAATAGCGTTACAAATAATTATTCAAACAATAATTGAGATACACCCTCCGTGAACGTACCTCAATTACCAAAGCGCTGCATGTACCAGTACTTATTAAAGAACTAAGAACTGGTAAAAAAGAACGCAAGCGCGAAGCCCTACACACGCGCAAGCGAACCGTTTTATTCAACTGGCTTTTCCAGCGAGTTGTCCAAATTTATTTTGATAAAGAACAGAGAGAATTATGAGCAATCAGTTAGCTTCATTACGTGATATCACTACCGTTGTTGCCGACACGGGCGACATCGATGCCATTAAAAAGTATCAACCAGTCGATGCCACAACTAACCCGTCGCTACTTTTAAAAGCGGCTGGTCTTCCTCAATATGCAAGCCTAATTGATGATGCAGTAGCATGGGCAAAACTTCAGTCAAACGACGCTGACCAGCAGCTTACTGATGCAGCAGACAAACTAGCGGTAGCGATTGGTAAAGAAATCTCTGCCACTATTCCTGGGCGAATCTCAACTGAAGTAGACGCTCGCCTATCGTTCGACACTGCCGCCACTATCGAAAAAGCGGAACGTTTGGTTCAGCTATATGAAGACGCGGGTATCGATAAGTCACGCATTCTTATTAAAATTGCCTCTACTTGGGAAGGTATTCAGGCAGCAGAAGAGCTAGAGAAGAAAGGCATTCAGTGTAACTTAACGCTTCTATTCAGCTTCGCCCAAGCACAAGCTTGTGCAGAGGCCGGTGTTTATCTTATCTCTCCATTTGTAGGGCGCATTTTAGACTGGTACAAAAAAGCGACCGGTACTGAGTCTTACGCACCAGATGAAGATCCAGGCGTAGTATCTGTAACTAAAATTTATAACTACTACAAAGACCACGGCTACAATACCGTAGTGATGGGCGCAAGCTTCCGTAACATTGGTGAAATTCAAGCGTTGGCAGGTTGTGATC
>NZ_JAFLMX010000166.1:0-46182 GCF_017849675.1 Alteromonas sp. AO-Serp | reverse complement strand
AGAGGTGTATAAGAGACTGCCTTCAACGCGCTTTACTGAAATTGTGGAAGGCGGCTTTGCAGGCGGGCCAGTCATTCCTGCCGACTTTAATTCTGCGAGCCCAGAAGCATTAGAGTTGGTGGCAGCTAACGTAGAAAAGGCAAACATTGTCGGAAGACAAGTATCCAGTGATTACAGCTGCGCAATGGTAACAGCACAATTGCTCGATATTGACCCGCAAACTGGCGAGCCTCTCAATACATTGGCGCTAGCAGCAGAGCTTGAAGAGCAGCTTCGCGGTCAATATGAAAACGAAAATACGTCTATTCATATAATTGGCTTTGCGAAAATGATTGGCGATGTGGCCGACGGTGCAAAAGACGTGTTGATCTTTTTCGCCATTGCTATCGCGATTACTGCCGTAATGGTGTATTTCTTCTCGCGCAGCATCATGCTTACGTTATTGCCGTTAGTATGCTCAATCATTGCCGTTATCTGGCAGCTAGGACTGCTTACTTCAATTGGCTTTGGTATGGACCCTATGTCAATACTGGTGCCATTTTTAGTATTTGCCATTGGTGTGAGCCACGGCGTACAAATGATTAACGCGGTAGAAAAACAAGCAGTAACCGGTATTGGTGCTAAACGGGCATCTATGGCGGCATTCAGAAACTTGCTGGTTCCAGGCGGAATTGCATTGTTATCTGATACGGTTGGCTTTATGACGTTATTGGTAATCGATATCGGCATTATTCGCGAGTTGGCGATTACGGCAAGTATGGGTGTAGCGGTAATCATTCTTACCAACTTGTTGCTGCTGCCTGTGCTGATGAGCTTCTTAAAACTTGACCAGAAATATGTCGAAAAATTCGCGGGTAAAGAAAACGCTAATTCGAAATTCTGGGAAGTCATTGCAGCTTGTTCACGTAAAAAGCCTGCGGCAATAATTCTTATCGTTACTGCTATCCTATTCGTGTTTGGTCATTTCCAAGCTCAGAATATGAAGATAGGGGACTTACATGCGGGTGCACCTGCGCTTCATGAAACGTCACGCTACAATCAGGACACTTTTCTGATTACCGATAAGTACGAAGTAACGGTAGATTACATTTCTATTTTGGTTGAAACCACACCAGAAGCTTGTACGTCACACAGCGTGATGAAGGCCATGGACGATTTCCAGTGGAAAATGGAAAATGTTCAAGGCGTTCAATCGGCGGTTTCGTTGGCATCTGTAGCAAAAATTGTTAACGCAGGTTACAACGAAGGCAACGTTAAGTGGCAGGTACTCCCTCGTAACCAGCAAACATTGGTGCAGGCAATTTCTCGCGTTCCAACGTCGTCAGGTTTACTTAACGGCGACTGCTCGGTCATGCCAATTATTCTGTTTATGGAAGACCACAAAGCAGAAACGATCTCTCGTGTCGTTGAAGCGGTAAAAGCGTATCGCGATGAATATCAAACCGATGATATGAAGTTCAGTCTTGCTTCTGGTCCTGTCGGCGTGATGGCCGCAACTAATGAAGCGGTGAGTGCAGCGCAAGACCCTATGATGCTTTATGTATTTGGCGCCGTTATTGCGTTGTGTCTAATTAGCTTCCGCTCGGTGCGTGCTACGTTAGTTGTTGTTATTCCGCTGTATGTGGTGTCTGTACTGGCGCAAGCCTTAATGACATACCTTCAAATTGGCCTCACCGTTTCTACATTACCAGTTATCGCACTTGGCGTGGGTATAGGTGTGGACTATGGTATTTATATACTCTCTACCAAGAGCTTGATGCTGAAGAAAGGCGCTACCGTTCAAGAAGCGTATTTCGCTGCCTTAAAAGAACGTGGAAGTGCTGTGCTATTTACCGGTATTACGCTGGCAATAGGTGTGAGCACATGGGTGTTCTCTTCGCTTAAGTTCCAAATGGATATGGGCATTTTGCTTACATTTATGTTCGTCGTGAACATGCTTGGAGCAATAATTGTACTGCCTGCACTAGCAAGATTCCTATGGTGGAACAAGAATGACCCTGATGCATAAAATATTTTTGCATAGCTAAGCATTAAAAAGGGCCTTTAGGCCCTTTTTTTTGGGTGTTTTCTGCATACTTATCTATGCTGTTAATATAAGGTTAAAAATGGGCTTTCATTAGCGTCATTTATTAGAGAAAATAGTTAGGTACTCGGCACTTATACCAAGCTGGATTGGTATTACGACATTCAAAAAAGGTTAACAAATGACAGTCACCTCACAGCGACACTCAGTACTGCTAGACAATGTATTTGCACTTATCGACAAAAAAGTAGATACCAAGCAGAAGTCTCTTGTGCAGCAATTCGGACGTCTGTTGTATAAAAATATTTCAAGCGATGACCTAGAAAATCGCAACGACAGCGACCTTTATGGTGCAACACTTAGTTTATGGAATGGCTTGGCGAAGTTTGAACATACGTCGCCATACATACGCGTATTTAACCCGGAAATTGCCAAACACGGCTGGCACTCAAGCCACACAATTGTTGAGATTATTGTGTCGGATATGCCATTCTTGGTTGACTCGGTGCGCATGTTGCTAAATCGTTTGAACATCACCGCACATTTATTCCTTCACAGCCCAATTGGCATTAAGCGCGACAAAGCGAACAAAGTTGAAGCGTTTGCTGAGCCAGGTCAATCGCTTGAAGGTGCGAAAAAAGAAACGGTCATCTTTATCGAAATCGATAGACAAACATCGAAAAAAGACATCGATGCTCTAACACAAGAACTACACTCTGTCGTTGATGAAGTTTCTTTGGCAGTTCAAGACTGGCAAGGCATGACAAATACCTTGCAAGACGTAATTAAAAACAATGCTAAATTTAACTGGCCTGTATCTACAGAAGCCAAAAAGCAAACTAAGGCTTACTTAGAATGGTTAGGCGATCACAACTTCACAATGATGGGTTACCGTTATTATGACGTTAAAGCCATTGAAGGGGACCATAGATGGATCCCTCAAAACGACACCAGTTTAGGTTTGCTTAAAAACTCAGTAAACGACCGTGAGCGTTTGTTGTCTCGCTTGCCTGCGTCGGCCCGTGCGGAAGCGCTTAGCAAAAACCCATTGATTCTGACCAAAACAAATTCACGCGCGCGAGTACACCGTCCTGCATATATGGACTATGTAGGCGTGAAGGTGTTTAACAAAGAAGGTCAAGTTGTTGGTGAGCACCGCTTTTTAGGTTTGTATTCTGCCTCTTTCTATAACAACAGCGTAACTCAGCTTCCGATTTTACGTGAAAAAATCAAACGTATTTGTGAGCTATCTGGTTTCGAGCCCGGAACTCACGCATACAAAGCGTTTGCAAATATTATAGAAACCTACCCACGAGATGAGTTGCTACAAACGCCAGCAGAAGAGCTAGCGCAAATTGTGATGGGTATTTTTCAAATGCAAGAGCGTGGAATTTCACGTTTATTCATTCGAAAAGACATTTTTGGCCGCTTTTTCTCGTGCATGGTGTTTGTTCCAAGAGAGCGCTATAACACCCAGTTACGCAAAGAAACCCAAGCGCTACTTAAAGCGTCATTGGGCGCAACTGAAGAAGTGGAATTTACTACGTTCTTCTCAGAGTCTGTATATGCCCGTACGCATTACATTGCTAGAGTCAACGACAACAACGCGGAATTCGATGTGAAGGAAATAGAGCAAAACATTATTGAGTTGACCAAAACCTGGAATGACAGACTCGCGTCAGCTATTTCAGCGGCACACGGTGAGGCTTCGGGTAAAGCGTTGGAACGCAAATACAACAATGCTTTCTCTCGCAGCTATATGGAGCATAACCTACCGTCAGCAGCGCTTGTAGATATTGGCAAACTAGAGATGTTAGACGACAACCACACATTGGATATGTTGTTCTATCGTCCACAAGAAGAAGACGCTGACAGCCAAGTAGTTAAGCTTAAGCTTTTCCACCGCGCCGAGCCTATTCATTTGTCTGACGTGTTACCGATGCTTGAGAATTTTGGGTTACGCGTAATCGATGAAAGCCCTTATAAAGTCACGTGTTCAGAAGGTGAACGTAACTGGGTCATGGACTTCACCATGTTACATAAAAGTGGTCAGCACTTTGACATGGAAAACGCCCAGATTCTCTTTCAAGATGCCTTCGCCAAAGTGTGGTACAAGACACTAGAAGACGACGCGTTTAACCGTCTTATCCTTGGCGCGAATATGACTGGTCGTAAAGTTACGGTACTCCGTGCTTATGCTAAATACATGCGCCAGACCGGCAGTTCTTTCAGCCGTGACTACATCGCAAACACACTAGCTAACTATCCAGACATTGCTCGTTTACTCGTAGACTTTTTCGACCAGCGTTTTAATCCTAAGAAAAAGCGCAATGAGAAAAAAGAGGAAGGTATTCTTGAGACTATTAAGGAACAGTTAGACAACGTTAGTAACTTGGATGACGACCGAATTATTCGTCGTTATCTGGATATGATGTCTGCAACGTTACGTACAAACTTCTATCAGGTAGACGATGCCGGCAATGAAAAATCATATGTATCATTTAAGATGATGCCTGAACTCATTCCTGACATGCCATTACCACTGCCTAAGTTTGAAATTTTTGTTTACAGTCCTCGCGTTGAAGGTGTGCACCTGCGTGGCGGCAAAGTTGCCCGCGGCGGTCTTCGTTGGTCTGATAGACAAGAAGACTTCAGAACAGAAGTACTCGGCCTAGTAAAAGCGCAACAAGTTAAAAACACGGTGATCGTGCCGGTTGGTGCAAAAGGTGGTTTCGTTTGTAAGAACCTACCTGTAGGCGAAGGTCGCGCAGCTATTCAGGCTGAAGGCCAAGCATGCTATCGCACTTTCATCACCAGCTTGTTAGATATTACTGACAACATTGTAAATGGTGAAATTGTTCCTCCTAAGGATGTTGTTCGCCTTGATGATGATGACCCTTATTTGGTTGTTGCTGCAGATAAAGGCACTGCCACGTTCTCTGATATCGCAAACGGTATTGCGGAAGAGTTTGGGTTTTGGCTGGGCGATGCATTTGCATCTGGCGGTAGTATTGGATACGACCATAAGAAAATGGGTATTACTGCACGCGGCGGATGGGAGTCGGTTAAACGTCATTTCAGAGAAATTGGTATCGACTGTCAGACCACTGACTTTACCGCTGTTGGTGTGGGTGACATGGCAGGTGACGTATTCGGTAACGGTATGTTGCTATCAGAGCATACGCGACTAATCGCTGCGTTTAACCATTTACATATTTTCTTCGATCCAAGCCCAGATGCAGCAGCAAGTTATAAAGAGCGTCAACGCCTGTTTGAGAATCCAAGCCTAAGCTGGGAAGACTATGACAGTAAGCTGATTTCAAAAGGCGGAGGCGTATTTAGCCGCGCGTCTAAATCTATCAAGCTTACACCTGAAATGAAAAAGTGGTTAGGTACGCGTCAGCTAACGATGACGCCTAATGAGCTAATTCACAATATATTGAAAATGCCAGTCGACCTACTGTGGAACGGTGGAATCGGTACGTATATTAAGAGCAAGAAAGAATCTCACTCAGACGTAGGTGACCGTGCTAATGATGACTTACGCGTCAATGGTCGTGACGTACAAGCTAAAATTGTGGGCGAGGGCGGTAACTTAGGTCTAACGCAGTTAGGTCGTATTGAATATGCGTCTAACGGTGGCCGAGTTAACACTGACTTCATCGATAACGTAGGTGGGGTTGATTGCTCGGATAACGAAGTAAACATCAAAATCTTGCTTAACAGCCTAGTTAACGACGGTGAACTTACGCTTAAACAGCGTAATAAGTTGCTCTACGATATGACCGACGATGTAAGTCGAATTGTACTGAAAGACTGCTACCGTCAAACTCAGTCTATCTCTATTACTGAGTTAGCTGGCGTTAAGCAACTTAAAGAACAGCTTCGCTTTATCCACGGTCTTGAGCGTGAAGGTCAGCTAAACCGTGAATTGGAATTTATTCCAAGTGACGATGAGATTTCAGATCGCGTAGCCACGGATCAAGGTTTAACTCGCCCAGAGTTAAGCGTATTGATTGCGTACGGCAAAATGGTACTTAAAGATGCGCTTAATATTCCGGAAATTACTGACAATCCTTACCACGGTAAGTTGTTAGTAGAAGCATTCCCTAAAGTGCTCCGCGAAAAATTCGCAACACACATGCAACAGCATCCGCTTAGAAGCGAAATTATTGCGACTAAGTTAACCAACAACATGGTTAACGACATGGGCCTTAACTTCGTGTTTAGAATGCAGGAAGAAACTGGCGCAAGTGTGAGCGAAATTGCTGACGCATACGCAATTGTTCACGGTATCTTTAACATGAAGACGCTGTGGGAGCGCATCGAACAACTGGATAACGTTATTCCAGCTCAGCTACAGCTTAAAATGTTAGATGAAGCACGTAGAATTATGCGTCGCGCTTCGCGCTGGTATATTCGCCACGGTAATAAGACGCAATCCATTGAAGAAGCCATCGCGAGCTACCGTGGTACCTTCGATATTTTATCGAAGAACCTGCAAAACTACTTGGTTAAAAGCGAATTTACTCAGCTTGAAAACGCCACGCAGAAATACATTGATAAGGGTGTACCAGAAGACATCGCTTATCAGGTTGCAAGCTTCTCTAACATGTTCTCTAGCTTTGACCTTGCGCAAATCGTTGAAGCAGATAAGCATGATACCGATGTAGTCGCTAAGCTTTACTATCAGCTAGGTTCTCGTTTAGAGCTTCACTGGTTCTTAGATCAGATAAACAACCAGGCGGTAAGCAACCACTGGCAAGCGTTAGCTCGCGCCTCGTATCGTGAAGAGTTAGATTGGCAGCAGCGTTCCATTGCAGCAAATCTTTTAGCTTCTCGCGCAGACGTAAGTAGTGCAGATCAAATTCTTGATGAGTGGATTGAAAGCAATCAGGTCCTACTTAAGCGCTGGTATCACATGATGTCTGAGTTTAAGACCAGTACAACGCACGAATTTGCGAAATTTTCTGTCGCTTTACGTGAATTGATGCTTTTAAGCGTGAAGTCTAACCATTAGAATACACGCACCTTAATGATTTAAGCCCTGTTTATCAGGGCTTTTTATTGGCCAACTGAACATTACTGTACATTTTTTCAGCATCGCTTGTAAATGCAAACCTCATACAAGCGCAATATACGTTGATGATCAACAGGCCCTTAATTAGCGAGCGGTAAAAATAACCATGCAATCTCTAGTGCAAAAATTCTTGCTTCAGTGTGAACCTGAAAAAAGTCACGATTTCACCATTAACTGGTTAAACAAGACCCAACATACACCGCTGAAATGGATGTACAGCACACCGACGATAAAAAAGCCCGTTACCGTTGCCGGCATGACCTTCGATAATCCGGTAGGACTTGCCGCCGGTCTTGATAAGAACGGCGATTGTATTGATGCATTTGCGAGCATGGGATTTGGTTTTGTTGAGATAGGCACGGTAACGCCTCGTCCGCAGCCAGGAAACCCAAAACCTCGTTTATTCAGAATTCCGGAAAAGCACGCCATTATTAATCGCATGGGATTTAATAATAAAGGTGTTGATCATCTTGTCGAACAAGTGAAAAAGGCTCAGTTTAAAGGGCCTATTGGTATTAATATTGGTAAAAATAAAGATACCGAAGAAGCGAATGCGCTCGACGATTACCTGATTTGTTTAAACAAAGTTTATCCTTACGCAAGCTACGTCACTATTAACATTTCGTCACCGAACACACCTGGCCTAAGAAACCTTCAATACGGTGAAGCGCTCGATAAGCTGTTAGTTGGCCTAAAAGCAGCACAGGAAACGCTAACGCAAACCCACGGTAAATATGTACCGCTGTTCATTAAAATAGCGCCAGATTTGAGCGATGTGGAAATTGACAGTATCGCTGCCTCGCTAATTAACAGCAAAATGGATGGCGTAATTGCTACTAATACGACACTTTCACGTGATGCCGTTGCCGGATTACAGCACGCTGAGGAAATGGGCGGTTTAAGTGGCTCAGTTATGACAGATATGAGCTTAGAAGTAACACGCAAGCTAAACAAAGCACTTGACCGCGCTATTCCTATTATTGGCGTTGGTGGTATTGACTCACCCGAAGCGGCACAAGCACGCTTGGACGCTGGCGCATCACTGGTGCAGGTCTACTCGGCTTTTATTTATCAAGGCCCATCGCTCGTTAAACGCATCGTAAACGCGTTATAATATACCCAAACCAATCTCTCGTGTACGTGCTTTTTCTTAGGCACGTACATCAAAAACAGGTACATGAATGAATACTATTCTGGTTACGACCAGTCGCGGTCTTGACGAACTATTAAAACAAGAAGTGCTACGCCTTTGCCCTGATGCGCAAGTTAAGCAAGGGCCTGGCACTATTCAGTTTGAAGGCTCAAAAGAGGATGCGTATAAACTTTGCTTATGGTCACGCTTAGCTAACCGCGTAATTTGGGTGCTTGCATCAGGTAAAGCAGGCGATGCAGATGCACTGTATAACACGGCTATGGGTATTGACTGGCAAATGCAGATGGATTCACGTCATACCTTATCTGTACAGTTTATCGGCACAAACTTTGCCATAAAAAACACTCAATTTGGTGCGGTTCGTGTTAAAGACGCCATAGTAGATTCATTTGTAGAGCAAGGCTTACCGCGCCCATCAGTAGAACGAAAGAGCCCTGATATTTCTGTGTATGCAAGACTACATCGCGATAATGTAATTTTAGGCATAGATTTAGCAGGGGCAAGTCTGCACCAACGCGCATACCGACAAGAAACCGGTGACGCGCCGCTTAAAGAGCATATCGCAAGCGCAATGCTAATGCGTAGTGGATGGACAGAGAATACCGATGCGCCATTGGTCGACCTAATGTGTGGCTCGGGCACCATCGCGATTGAGGCAGCCTACATCGCTCGCAATATTGCGCCAGGTATAAAGCGTATGTATTGGGGCTTTACTAAGTGGCTCGGCCACGAAGAGAAGCTTTGGGATGATTTGGTAGAACAAGCTATTTCCGTTCAGAAGCCAAGCTGCAGTGGTATTTACGCGGGTGATTTCAGCCGTAAAATGGTAGCAATTGCAAAAGCAAACGCTGATTTTGCTGGCGTATTTAACGATATTTCGTTCTCACAGCAAGACGCAACAAAATCTTCTCCTCCCGTTTCCACACCAGGCTACGTCGTTTCAAACCCTCCTTACGGAGAACGTTTGGGCGAGCTAACATCGTTGATACCGCTATTTAGTGATTGGGGTAAGCGTTTTAAAGAAGCCTGGAAGGGATGGCATGTGTCGCTTCTTAGCAGCAATCGTGATTTGCTTCGGGTTTTAAAGCTTCGCGCCACCAAAGACTATGCCATGAATAACGGTAAGCTGGAATGTCGTTTAGCGAATTATGTGTTGGATGAAGAAAACACGGTACAGTTTAGCGAGGACGCTAGCAACCACGAGTTTGCCAATCGTTTGAAGAAAAACCTCAAACGCATGAAAGGCTGGATCAAGAACGCTAACACTAACTGTTACCGCATATACGATGCTGACCTGCCAGATTATAACGTTGCCGTAGATAGATATGGTGACTGGCTGGTCGTTCAAGAATACGCGCCGCCAAAAACGGTTTCTGAAGATAAAGCACGCAAGCGTCTGCAAGAAGTCTTGCTTCATTTGCCAGCAGTAACAGGTGTTTCACCAAAACAGATAGCGCTTAAAGTGCGTAGCCAACAAAAAGGTACAAAACAGTACGAGAAAATTAATCAGACTGGCGACATGATGGAAGTGTTTGAAAATGGCGCTCGTTTCCTGGTTAACCTTACTGACTACTTGGACACAGGCCTTTTCTTAGATCACCGTAATACCCGCCAAAAAGTGCAGGCGTTGTCCCAAGGTAAAGACGTTCTTAACTTGTTTTCATATACGGGTAGTGTGTCGGTATTCGCCGCTAAAGGTGGCGCAAAGTCTGTAACGACAGTGGATATGTCTAATACTTATTTAGAGTGGGCAAAGAAGAACGTAGCGCTGAACAAACTCACTGCGCCTCATGCTTTTATTCAAGCTGACTGCACCACTTGGTTAGGCACGCATAAAGGCAAATACGACTTAATTTTTATCGACCCACCTTCATTTTCGAATTCAAAGCGTATGCAAAATACGTGGGATGTGCAGCGCGACCACGTAAAAATGCTTACCGATGCTAAAGCGTGCTTAAAAGAGCAGGGGATCATCATCTTCTCTAACAACAAGCGTGGCTTTAAGCTAGACGAATCAGCCATCAGTGAACTGGGCTTGTCAGTAGACAATATTACCAAAGACACTATTCCAGAAGATTTTGCACGTAAAGGCAACATCCATCAGTGCTGGGTGCTAGGCTCATGAAAATTTATTTTTACACCGGGCCCCAATGTAGCCTGTGCGACTTAGCCGATGTTGAGCTTCAACAAACGTCTATGTTTTCATCGCTTAATATAGAGAAGGTTAACATTCGCACTAGCACTGAGCTTTATCATTTGTACGGTGCAAGGATCCCCGTTTTGAAACGGGCAGATAATGAAAAAGAAATCGGCTGGCCTTTTAATACCGCCGATTTAGAGGAGTTTCTTCAGTGAGCATTTTGCAGTTAAAAAACATCACTGTTATTTATGGGAATCCGCCGCTGTTAGACGGTGTCGAACTGGTTGTACAGCCTAAAGAGCGCGTCTGCTTAGTAGGTCGCAACGGTAGCGGTAAATCAACACTGATGAAAGTTATTGCTGGCGATATTATTGCCGACGATGGGCAGCGTATAATTGAAAATAATACGGTCATTGCGCGCCTAGAGCAGGACCCGCCCCAAACTACCGATGTGACGCTTTTTGACTATGTTGCCGAAGGCTTATCTGACGTAGGTGAAACACTGAAAGCCTACTTTCATCAAACCCGTATCGTTGGTGAAGATCCAAGCGAATCGAATTTAAATAAATTACAGCGACTACAAGAACAGTTAGAAGCCAGAGACGCGTGGCAGTTTGAACAGCAAATTGAACAGACGCTAACCATGCTAAAGCTAGACCCTGAGATATCGCTATCTACTCTTTCTGGGGGATGGCGCAGAAAAGCAGCGCTAGCTCGTGCGCTTGTTCGACAGCCGGATTTGCTCCTGTTAGACGAACCAACTAACCACCTTGATATTGAAATGATCCGCTGGCTTGAATCCAGCTTGAGTAATTACCAAGGCGCAATTGTGTTTGTAAGCCACGACCGTGCATTTATACGTGCCATGGCTACGCGAATTATTGATCTAGACCGCGGCTCGGTTACGAGCTATCCGGGTAACTACGAAACTTATTTAGAAAAGAAGCAGCACGATTTAGAGGTTGAAGCTTCACAAAACGCTGAGTTTGATAAAAAACTAGCGCAAGAAGAGGTATGGATTCGTCAGGGCATCAAAGCCCGCCGTACCCGCAACGAAGGCCGAGTAAGAGCGCTGAAAAAACTACGCGAGGAGCGTAAAGCGAGAAGAGCGGTTCAGGGCAATGCGGTAGTCAATCAACACCAGGGCGCGCGCTCTGGAAAGATGGTGTTTGAAGTAAAAGACTTAAGCTATAGCATTGAAGGCAAGCCTATTGTTAAAGGGTTAAACCTGAATGTTTTGCGTGGTGACAAGCTTGCTCTCATTGGTCCTAATGGTAGCGGTAAAAGTACGCTTATCAAGCTTCTACTAGGCGAACTCCAGCCCGATAGCGGCAACTGCAAACAAGGCACTAATCTTGAAGTTGCTTACTTTGACCAGCACCGCCACGGGCTGGATTTAGAAAAGTCTGTGATAGACGCGGTAGGCGACGGTAAACGAGATCTGATGGTAAATGGCCACCCACGCCATGTGATCAGCTATTTACAAGATTACTTGTTTACGCCTGAACGAGTTAATGCACCGGTTAAGTCGCTATCAGGTGGAGAAAAAAACCGCCTGATGCTAGCAAAACTGATGCTTAAACCGAGCAACGTTTTGGTGCTGGATGAGCCTACCAATGACTTAGACGTTGAAACCTTGGAAATGCTCGAAACCTTACTCAACGAATATACCGGCACCGTGCTTTTAGTCAGTCACGATAGGGAATTTGTTGATAACGTAGCAAATAGTAGCGTGGTATTCGAGGGTAATGGAATGCTTCGCGAATTTATTGGGGGTTTCACTGACGTAGAAAACTGGTATAAAGAGCAACAGGAAAAACGTCAGCAAATCGAAAAGGAAGAAAAAGCCAAGGTAAAGAATGAAACTAATTCAGCTTCAGACAGTCCTAGTGCTAAGTCTTCTCCCCGTAAGACGAAAAAGCTATCATACAAAGACCAGCGTGAACTTGAGTCCTTACCGAAAGAGCTAGAGACACTTGAGGAAGAGCTTGAGGCTATGCAAGAAAAAGTGAACGACCCGGACTTTTTCAAACAAGACAGTGACATTACTGCCAAGGCGTTAGCCGAGCTGGCAGATAAAGAAGAATTACTTTCCCAGAAATATGCGCGCTGGGATGAACTAGAAAGTATGCTGGAAGATAATCAGCAGTAAATAGGATTTTAAATGAAACGAACTCAGCTTGCCGCCGCCGTTCTGTTGGCAACAGGAAGTGTTTCGGCATTCGCCGCGACCTATTCAGTGACGCCTCTTCCTTTACAGGATACCGCTAGAAACAATTTTGCTCGTTCGATTGATAACTCAGGCAAAATGTTGTCTGTCGTTCAACTGGAGTTCAATCCACCAATCGACGCAGAGCAGCTTGAAGAAGACACGACTTTTTTTGACCAGTTCGGTGAGAGTCTAGAAAACGAAGATGACGCACGCCAGGGTGTTTTTACAGACATAGACTACACCACGGTAGTAAACTATCTTCTATCGAACCCAAATCTTACAACGGGACAGAAGCTAGCGTCGTATAGAACCTATGCAACCGACACTCAAGATATATCATTAGTACCAGGTCTTGATGAAGTTACAGACAAATTTGATGACTATACGCGATCTGTTGAATCGACTGGTCGTGACAGCTTGAACGGTAACTTTATTGTCGGTGATTCTTCGGGACTGGTTGTTCTAGACCCATATGAGAACGAAGATGGCGATACATTAAACTACACGTATCCAGAGTCAGCACAACAAGCCTTTGTTCAAGCATCTGGAGAGACTAAAGTACTTCCAGCTGTTGATGACACTGTAGGAGGGTTCTCTTCAGCTCGAGCAATAAACGCAAACTTACAGGTTGCAGGTTTCAGTACTGTTAGTTTCCGCGATGATGTTGCCGATGCTGTTGAAACGTGTACAGACGATGAGTCTCGTGGTGACACATCTGAAGGTCGCTGCCTGTTTACTATTTATAATGGCGATTTTGCTGTTCCACGTATTTCTAGCTACTTCATTAATTCATCTACAAATTACTTACCGAGCTTCGTATTGCTGTCTGAGGTTAACGCTACCATTTGGCAGATCGATGTCAACGGCGATGTAATCAGCACCGATACCTACCCGTTATTATTTGAACCTGATGAAGACGATACACGCCACTATTTCACGTATGCCTATGACATAAATAACCAAGGTATCGCAGTCGGTGAAGGCCTTACTGGAGATCGCATTACGATAACGCGCCCAAATACATCAGGCAGGACTGAAAGTGAACGAGTTGCAACGGTTTTCAGAGACGGTGAAACCATTGAACTTCTTCCACGCGAAGAAAATATCATTAGCCAGGCTATCGCAATTAATGATGAAAATTGGGTGACGGGTGCAGTGCTTCGTTCACAAAGCGATATCGCACGCTCTCGTTTGTTTGTATACAACCTTGATACCCAAGAACAGCATTACCCTGATGGCTTCTTCGTGAGTGCTGGTGTGACTGCGAATGCCATTAACAATAATAATATCGTAGTGGGTAAGGCAGACGTGGATGCAACGAGTGATACGCTTCGCGATACAGCGGCATTTATGTACAACATTGATACTGAAGAGTTTACTAACTTAAATGATTTAGTCTCTTGTGATAACCCATATGAGCTAATTGAAGCAGTAGATATCAACGATGATAATGAGATCATTGCGAATGCGAGAATTAAAGCTACGAACAAGTATGTAACGGGTAACGATATAATTAATTCAGACGGTGAAACAGAAGAAATCGACTCCGTAGTGGCGGTTAAACTGTCTCCGTTATCGAATGGTTCCATAGATGAATGTGAAATTCCCGAGGACGAACAGCCCTATGAGCGAAAAGGAGCTGCAACAGGTTTACTCGCATTTTTTGGTCTATTTGCTGCAGTATTTATGCGTAGACGTATAAAGAAATAGCTGACCATTTGGACAATATGTAATCAATATAAAAAGAGCCACCTATGCGTGGCTTTTTTTATGCCTAAAAAACGTAAAAAAAGACATATTTATGCATAAAAAATGTAACATAAATTTCATAGAAACTTCATTTATTTAAATTTTGTCAAGCCCTTTTATTTTTTATTTTTCTTGAACCATTTAGTTAATTGCACTATCACAGTATTGTACGCAATCACTTTTCCGGCACTATCAACCGAAATGATGTAGAGCGCTCGAGAAAATGATTTGTTGTACTTTCAACAAACAAAAGAGGCTAATCAATGAAAAGACAAAAAAGAGATAAACTGACACGCGCCCATTCGAAAGGCTATCAAGCTGGCATTAGCGGTCGTTCAAAGGAAAATTGTCCATTTCAGCAAAACGATGCACGTTCACAGTGGTTAGGTGGATGGCGCGAGGCAGTAGAAGACAGACACTTAGGTTTAAGTGTTAAATAACACTTCTCTTTTATGAACTGATTATGCAAAAAGGAAAGCCCCTGAAAAGGGGCTTTTTTGTTGGTCAACGGTAATTGCCCTTATAGCTCTATAAAGGCAGTCTAGAAGTTTGAGGTATCTTGGAACAAGCCAACTTTCAAATCTTTCGCTACGTAAATCTCACGGCCATCAACTTCTACTGAACCATCTGCCATACCCATGAAGAGTTTACGCTTTATCACGCGCTTCATCGTGATCTTATACGTTACCTTCTTAGCGGTTGGAAGGATTTGACCGGTAAATTTAACTTCACCTACACCTAAAGCTCGGCCTTTACCAGGGCCGCCGCTCCAACCTAAGAAGAAACCAACTAACTGCCACATCGCGTCTAGGCCTAGGCATCCCGGCATTACCGGATCACCTGGGAAGTGACAATCAAAAAACCATAAATCGGGGGTAATATCTAATTCAGCGATAATTTCGCCTTTCCCATGCTCACCGCCATCTTCTGTAATTGAAACTACGCGGTCCATCATTAACATGTTAGGTGCGGGAAGTTGACTGTTACCTGGGCCAAACATTTCACCACGGCTACACGCCAATAAATCTTCTTTGTTAAAACTATTTTTCTTCTCTGACATTCCCAACTCGTTGCTGTTATTAAAGTGACGCTGCTAATTTAGCGAACAGTTGTACGCCAAACAACTCTGAACAGTCATTTTTCTGAAGAAAAACGCGTGCTAATATAGCTTTAGTTACTTGGGCCTGTATAAATATCACGCTAGGCGTATGAAATATGTGCAGACCCTAACTTTTTAGGCTCTACCATAACGTAACTTTATGTGAAAACTATGACAGAACAAACGACGAAAAAGATCATTAAGAAAAGTGCAGCAGATAGAGCTAAAGCCAATGCAGATAAACAGCGACGTTTCAGAGAAAGACAAAAAGACGCGGGTAAAAAGCTAGTAAGAGGCTATGTAAGCCCAGAAGCAAAAGCGTGTTATGACGAAATACGCGACAAGACGGGTTGGACAGATAGTGAAGCAATGTCGAACGCCATGAGACTTATGTACGCGGCATACAAGTGCGGACAAATTAAACTTTTAAACGAGTGGCTTCGAAAAAATAACCGCTAGGCCTAATGGTCTAGCTTAGTTTTAAGCCATGCTCGACTGGGGCTATTTTGCATGGTGTGACGTTTCACTATGCGCTGCGCTTCTTTAACCACATCATCTCTGTCTCGAAAGTCCCATAGTCGCTTAGCCGTGCTCTGGCTATGAATAGCAATATTAATAATGGGCGCGACATAGTCTCGCTCTAGGTCAAAGTCGAGCATTTGAGCCTCTAGAGGAGGCAATAGATACGGCGCGTGTATTGCGTCGCCAGGCAATGATTTAAGCTCTGGCACCCACTTTCTTATGAATAGACCCTCTGGATCTAATTTTTTTGATTGTGTAGCAGGATTGTACAACCTCACGGTGTGGATACCTGTTACGCTGGCTTGCATTTGAATTTGTGGATAGTGAATACCTGGCTCGAAATCTAAAAACTGCGTAGCTAGGTAATGCGCAGCTTTTAGCCAATGAACATTTAAGTGATGGCACAGAAAACTAGTGATCATAGCGCGCATGCGAAAATTTAGATAACCCGTATACTTCAACGCTCGCATACAGGCGTCAACCAGTGGATAGCCAGTTAGGCCGGTTTTCCAACGATAAAAACGACGCTCAGCTTCAGGGCCGTCAATAAAAGGGTAGTTCTCATAGGCACGGTTCATTGGGCGCCATTCTATACTGTGTTCGCTTTCAAATTTTTGGATGAAGTGGCAATGCCAGTGAAGTCTGGAAGTTAATGCAGAAAGGGCACGCCCCCATTGTTTTCCTTCGTCGGCCGTTAACGTCTTCTTCACTTGTTTTTGCTGCAAAACACTTTGGTAAACTTGCTTGATTGATATATTGCCCCAAGCCAAATATGGACTCAATCGAGAGCATGCTCGCCTCGCATTCTCTGGCATCGATATATGCTGATGGTAAAACTTCCCCCGACGTTTAAAAAAGTCTTTCAGCACATGCCATGCACGTTTTTCACCGCCAGGTTGCATAGCTTCAAGTTCACTTAGGTGCGCGATGACCTCGGGACGAAGGTTGGTTTCGTAGACTGAGTTAGGGTCAAATTGGCGGCTAATAGACGCTCTATCACCGGCGATGTCGTCGAAATTCTTTTCAGCATCTTTTATCGCGGCATGCTGCGTCCAAGCGACCCAGTTGGCACTGTTTATATCAAAATCGTAAGTGCTTGTTGTAAAATGGTGCTCCCAATTCGACTGCCATTGAGCTCGATGGGGCAAACCTCGAATTACTGCTCCAAACTGGCTTTCTTTCAAAGCAATATTTCTATTATTCAGATAGTTAGCCACTTTCACATCACGGTTATGCGTAACCTTTAGGCCTATTTCCTGGTAACTCCTAACCGCAGAAATGGTGTAATACCGAGCAATAAATTTAAATGCATCTATCACTTCACAGTGCAACGTCAAAATACGGGCAGGTGCAGGAAGCTGGTTGTTAATATCGTCGATACTTTGCTGAACAAATCGCCAATGGCGAACGTCCATATGTGGGTCTTCAATAAGCGATGGTTCCCAGCAAAAAAGCGGCAATATATTTTCTTTCGCTTCTACAGCTCGAAAAAGTGGCTCATGATCACGCAGGCGAAAATCTCGCTTAAACCATATAATCGTAATGGACGGTTTAGGGTTATCTGGCACCATAGAACATATAACCTATAACCACTTTTTACGGAATTGGCCCTTGGGGTCGTAAATCTCTGTTTGCTTTATCAAGTTGAATTGTCTGTGTCCGCGAGGGTCACTGCCAACACCAGCAAGGTAGAGCCAATTTCCCCAATTACTTCCCACTTCGTAATCAATGAGTTGATGCTCAAACCACGCTGAGCCATATCGCCAGTCTTGACGAAGTTCGTGCACAAAACAACTTGCTACTAGTTGTCTACCGCGGTTAGACATGTATCCCGTTTCAGCAAGCTGTCGCATACACGCATCTACAATTGGATAGCCTGTTTTACCTTCACACCAAAGTCTAAACGTTTCTGGACAATGTTGTGTAGATGGCGTTTTCCCCTGAATCCCACTGAAGTGAAACCATTTTGCTCCATATTTATACTGCAACCAGTGAAAGAATTCTCGCCACAGTAGCTCAAAGTAAATCCAATAAGTGGAATCGTTTTTCTCGACTGTTGCTTCAAAAAGCTGTACTTGCCTAACGACTTCTCGCGCAGAAAGTGAACCGTTAGCTAACCAGGCCGAGAACTTAGTACTGTCTTGCCAAGAATCAAGCGCATTTCGCGTTTCTTTATATGAAGACGCCGACTGCCAGTCGAAGAGGTAAGTGCCTAAGTGGGATAGCGCCGCTGTTTCACCTCCTACAAATGATGTTTCTGATGGCGCGGGTAAATCAATATCAAGGGTTAAATGAAATGACTCATCCAACGGGGGCGTAAATGCGTCGGGTAAAGACGCTAGCGCATCGTGAACCGGTAAAGGTTCACTATGCTTCTCTATTTTTCTGCGGAACGGACTGAAAACATCAGGCATATCTTCAATGCTGAATGGTAATGTCGAAACATCAAACAACCCGAACGTTGGGGTTTCAACCACAGTCAATGAATTAGAGAAACGCTTTACTGCGTTTAATTGAGCAGTTTCATCATAACCGCAATGTTGACTAACACCTATATGGGTATATTGGCCCGCCTGAAAAAGATTCGCCAGGCACTCTGCCGTCTTGCCTTTTAGTACGAGTAGCTCATGACCTAAGCCAGCCAACTGGCGTTTTAAATCTTCTAAAGTCTGCAACAAGAATGTATGCCTGTGTTGTCCCATTGGAGACAATCCGAACTCATTTGGGCTGAAATTCTTATCATCTAAGATGTAGACAAAAGTAATTTGAGCAACTTTTTTACAAAGCGCGGCGATGGCGGCTTGATCATGAAGTCTTAGGTCATGTCGAAACCAGAACAAACCTCGTTGATTAAGGTTTGAACACTGTTGTTGAGTGTGATTGTTTATCATACTAATTTAGAGCACTTTTTTACTGTTTATACGGATCCTGAACCCGTTTATTACCGTAATACATGCAATACGAATAATATAAAAATTTGGCGCAACGCCTGAGGAAAAAAAGTGACCGTTCCTGTTAGTATCATGTGGTTTAGACAAGACCTTCGTGTAAAAGACAATCCGGCATTAAACGCTGCTTGCGACATGGGAAAAATAGTTCCCATCTACATCTACGATGACACAACGCCTAACGGAAGAGAACCAGGAGGCGCCAGCAAATGGTGGCTTCATCATTCGCTAGTGTCGTTGAATAAACGCCTGAACGGGCATCTACAAATATTTAAGGGTGATCCTCAGAAGCTTATTCCCAAGTTAATGGCGTCATTTGATGCCAAGGGTATTTTCTGGAATCGGTGCTACGAACCGTGGCAAATAAATCGGGATAAAGGGATTAAGAAAACACTTATCGATAGTGATTACGAAGCTCACAGTTTTAACGGTAGTTTATTGTGGGAACCCATGAAGGTTCTAAAGAAAGACGGTACACCGTACCGAGTCTTTACCCCATACTACAAAAAAGGCTGTTTACAGATTGAAGAGCCTCGTTACCCCAAAGCACCGCCAGCACGTATTACTTATGCCGATGTAAGTAATGAAGGTGATGATTTAGCATCTTTACGTTTGTTACCCACTATCAAGTGGGATGAGACCATCGCCAAAACGTGGGCTCCAGGTGAAGACGGCGCCGCTGATAACCTAGCTGACTTTATTCAAAATTCAGCGCGAAAGTATAAAGATGGAAGAGATATACCATCTGCAAAAGGTACATCTCGCTTATCTCCCCACCTACATTTCGGGGAAGTGTCGCCAAATCAAGTTTGGTATGCGATTAAAGACAAATTCGGAAATAGCGAAGACAAGAGCATTGAAACTTATTTAAGTGAGCTTGGTTGGCGGGAGTTTAGCTATTACTTATTGTTCCATTTTCCGACCCTGCCTAATAAAAACTTTAACGATAAATTTGACAAGTTTCCCTGGCGTACTGACGCTAAGGCACTTAAAGCATGGCAAACAGGCAGAACTGGCATTCCTATCGTCGACGCGGGTATGCGCGAACTGTGGCAAACAGGCTACATGCATAACAGAGTACGTATGATTGTGGGCTCGTTTTTGGTCAAAAACTTACTGCTCAGTTGGCACGAAGGCGAGCGATGGTTTTGGGACACATTGCTAGATGCCGACCTTGCCAGCAATAGCGCCAGCTGGCAATGGGTAGCGGGCTCAGGTGCCGATGCAGCACCTTACTTCAGGATATTTAACCCAATTCTGCAAGGTGAGAAATTTGATAGCAAAGGGCAATACGTTCGCAAGTACTGCCCCGAGTTGAATAAGTTATCAGACAAATACATTCATAAGCCTTGGGAAGCTCCAAACGCCATATTGAAAGAGGCAGGCATTGAGCTTGGCAAGGAATACCCAAAGCCTATTGTTGATTTGAAAGCGTCGCGTCAGCGTGCACTTGACGCTTTTCAACAAATAAAAGAGTAGGGTATGGCGGCACTTATCTTAGTTTTAGGCGACCAGCTTACCGAAACATTACCGGCAATAGCTAATGCAGTAAAAAGTAAAGACACCATATTAATGGCGGAAGTGCGTGAGGAAGCCACGTACGTAAAACACCATAAAAAGAAGATAGCGTTTTTGTTTAGTGCTATGCGTCATTTTGCCAAAGCGTTGCGCGACGACAATTTTAACGTTAACTACGTTCATTATAACGACGAAAACAATCAAGGCGGTTTACTCGCCCAGGTAAAATACGCGCTTAACGAAAACACGTTTGATGAAGTAAGAGTGACCATGCCCGGTGAATACCGCCTGCTTAAAAGCATGGAGCAATGGGAAAATACCCTTGGGGTTCCTGTTACGATTTGCGATGACAATCGTTTTTTATCCACCCCTCAGGAATTTACCGATTGGGCAAACGGCAAAAAACAACTTCGTATGGAGTTTTTTTACCGTGAGATGCGCCGCAAGCACAACATACTAATGGAAGGTAAGAACCCCATCGGGGGTAAGTGGAATTATGACGCGCAAAATCGTGAATCTATGCCTGAAACTCATAAGGTTCCTAAACACTCGACGTTTGAAATTGACGACATAACAGCAGATGTTATCGGCCTTGTGAAAGAGGAGTTCGACGATCACTTTGGCGATATAGATAACTTCCACTTTGCGGTAACTCGAAAAGGCGCACTCAGCGTCTTAAATACTTTTATAGAAGAAAGATTACCTAATTTTGGTCAGTATCAAGACGCCATGGTGGAAGGTAAGCCTTGGCTTTACCACTCTCATATAGCCTTTTATCTGAACTGCGGTTTGTTAACACCTAGCGAGGCTATCCACGCTGCTGAGCGAGCCTACCACGCAGGACAAGTACCTCTAAATTCTGCCGAGGGATTTATACGTCAGATCCTAGGCTGGCGCGAGTATGTTAGAGGTTTCTATTGGCACTTTATGCCAAATTTGAAAACTGATAATTACTTTAATAACAGCCGCTCACTACCTTCGTTCTTCTGGAACGCACAAACGAATATGAATTGCATGCGGCAATGCATTAAAGAAACGCAACAAAACGCTTACGCCCATCACATACAGCGTTTGATGGTAATTGGTAACTTCAGCTTGTTGACCGAACTTAACCCAGAAGAGGTTCAAGCATGGTATTTGTTGGTATACGCCGATGCCTACGAGTGGGTTGAGCTTCCTAACGTAGCAGGCATGATTCTGTATAGCGATGGCGGCAACTTAGCGAGTAAGCCTTATGTCGCGAGCGGTAGTTATATCAACAAAATGAGCAACTATTGCAAGAACTGTGGATACCAGGTTTCGAAAAAAACGGGGCCGAAAGCCTGTCCATTCAACTATTTGTATTGGCACTTTATTGATAAGCACAAAGAAAAACTGAGTAACAATCATCGAATGGCCATGATTTACAAAACCTATGGACGAATGAAGGAAGAAAACATCGAGACCATGAAGCAAGATGCTGCAATATTTCTATCAAAGCTAACCAAAAATGAAGAAGTCTGATTTACCCACAAAGATATGTCCGGTTTGCCAACGACCATTTACGTGGCGCAAAAAATGGGAAAAGAATTGGGAAAATGTACGTTATTGCTCCAAGCGTTGCGCCGGAAATAGAAAAAGCGCTACCGATGAGTAAAGCGCGATATGGCGTGTGGGCAAAACTAGAAACATAGATCGCTAAGGCATCATTACCGCTAAATAAAAACTATAGTTAATCATTCGCCGCTACTGTTGCGTATGAAATAAAGTGAAAATACAAGGAGTGTGTTGTGGAAGCACCGATAACCGTAGATAGGCTACGTTTTCTTTTATACAGTCTAAAAGAGAAGCTTTGGGTGAAGCCTCTTGGCTTTTGTTTGCTTTCTATCTTCGCGGTTTTTATAGCTAAAGTTGCTGACGGTACATCACTTGCCGAACATATCCCTGAGATAAAGCCCGATTCTGTTGAAACGCTACTCTCAATAATGGCATCAAGTATGATGGTTATAGCTACGTTTTCCGCAGGCACTATGGTCAATGCTTACGCGTCAGCGAGCCAATCATCTACACCTCGTTCTTTAAGCCTTATAATATCAGACGACGTCTCACAAAATGCGCTCTCAGTTTTTATAGGCGCATTTATATATAGTGCTGTTGCACTTACTGCAATGACTCAGGCGTTCTTCGATGAAGCGGGATTGTTCATTTTATTCTGTCTGACCTGTGTGGCTTTCATCATTGTTATCTTAACGTTTATACGTTGGGTAGACAGCGTAGCACGCTTAGGGCGCGTAGGCTCAACACTACTGAAAGTGGAGCACGCAACAACTCGTGCCATTAAAAACAGAATTGATATGCCTTGCTTGGGCGCAGTCCCACAGGGACAAGTAAAAGAGCAGGGGGCTCACGCTATTTTTACCGAGCAAGTAGGCTACATTCAGTTAATAGATATTGCAAAACTACAGCGCTGGGCTGAAAGTAATGACTGTTTTATAAATGTTGCCATGCTGCCGGGTGAGTTTGTGACACCAGAGCGCCCCATAGCCTACGTTAATAAAGATGAACAAACCAAGGATGTAATTAGCGCGTTCACTATTGGAGAAGCCCGCTCCTTTGAGGCAGACCCGCGCTTCGGCTTTATCGTACTGGCTGAGATAGCATCAAGAGCGTTGTCGCCATCCGTCAATGATCACGGTACGGCAATAAATACTATTAGCATCATTACACGATTAATGCTTATGTGGCGAAAGCAATTCGAAGACAGCCCGAAAACACAAAAGGAAAAAAAGAGCGAGACTGCAAAGTATGATCGTATTTCTGTGCCTGAGTTGAACGTTGCCGACCTATACGACGACGCATACACATCTATAGCGCGAGATGGTGGCGCCAATATAGAAGTCGCTATAAGAATTCAAAAGTCGTTAACCACCCTAAAGACATGCTTCAATAACCTAAACGATGATTTTAAATCAGAGGCGATACGCATGGCAGAGCACAGTTTTGAGAGAAATAAGTTATTGATGAACTATGACAATGATATAGAGCGAGTAAAGCACTTCCATCAAATCCTTAAAGAGGACTGATATATCTGGTCAGTAAAATGCGAAAGCCAGCTAAATGGTACGCTTCACTTAGCTGGCTATTTAAAGAACAGTTAAATAATAATGGTGATCTAGGCTTGTTACATATACTTATCGATAAGTTTAGCTAAGCTTTTGCCATGCTTTCATCGAACCTTCCATCACATCCACAGTTTTTATACCTGCTTGTCTAAGAACGCTGGCCGCTGTCGTGGCCCTGACACCCGACCCACAATAAACTGTGTACCTAACGTTTTTGTCAAAACCTCCAATTGATGAACTAAGATGACCCAGATAAACATGCGTCGACCCATTAATTGCCACACTGTCACGTTCATCTTGTTTTCGAACGTCCAATAAAACCCAGTCACTGCTATTACTATCAAAGTGTACTTTAACGGCTTTTGCACTGGTGAGACTTAAGGAACACAATCCTTTATCGACGTTAGCGTCACCAGTTAATACAGGCACATTGATAATATAGCCATTAACGTTATTAAAACCCATCCGACGTAGCTGCAACACTGTTGAACTGGCGTGTTCACCACTATTAGCGACTACAATGATCTTGTCGTTATCCTTTAGAAACCAACCTGCATATGATGAAACCAAACCTTCACCAAAGAACAAACTGCCATCTATATGAGTGCTACAAAACTCATCTTTAGTCCTTACATCTATTATCTTTATTTCATTGTTATAACATTGATTTGAAAGTTCAAAAGGATCGAAATTACCAATGAAAGCAGGAGAGGTGATATCTATAGTACAAAGCTCACCTTTAACGTTGCATTTTTCCATTTTTTCGAAGTAGGGCGCATAGTAATGTGTTTCCTGTACCTTTTCTTCAATGAAGCGTTGCTTGTCTTTGATTGAGAACTTGGGGTTATTCCTACGCTCATATCCGATAGTCGAGAACTCTCTGTCTGCCATACCTCCACCACAAACTGAACCTGCACCATGCGCTGGATAAATAACAGCCGATTCGGGTAAGCGTGACAACTTCTGAAGACTTTCGAATAAGCGTCCCGCCATTTCATGTTCTTCATTAGGATAAAAGTCAGTTCTACCTACATCATTTACAAATAATGTATCGCCGGTGAACACCGCAATAACTTCGTCGCTTATAGCAGTATCAGATACGGCTAGACAGATACTGTCTTTAGTATGACCAGGCGTTTCTAATACGGATACAAGTAAATCTCCAACGTTGAATTTATCACCAACACTGGTGTAAGAAGCATATTCAACATTTTCGTCAGCGTTCGGCCCGTGATAAACAGGTATATCAAGACGCTGTGCCAACGCTGCAGCGCCTGATATAAAATCTTCGTTACGGTGGGTCTCAAATATGCAGTCTATTTTTACATTAAGACTTGTTGCAGCATCGATATACGTGGATATATCTAATTGTGGGTCAACTACAAACGCAAATTGTCCACTTGAAACCAAATATGACAACTGCGCTAAACCTTCAGCCTTAAAACTTTGAATTTTCATAACTTTCCTTAGCGATGCGTTTACTAGTAGCTAACGCTTTATATGCACAGAAACGTATATACGATCACACGTTCTAGTAATTTGGTTTGCGTTGCCACCAAGACAATAAGGAGTAGCTACGTAATGAAGATTGTGACTGCGATTTCGCATTAGTGATTTGCCACAGTTGAATTACATTCTTTGCATAGCCGTTATGGATAGACGTGCTGCATTGAGAACGCAGGTTTATAAAAAAGCCTTAAATAGCTGTGTATGGTAATTGCGGTGATTAACTTAAACGTCAGGTAATCAAATACCTCTAGTTTAAGAAGAGCATCTAAATAAGCTATGAGCTTAAAACATTTATAGTCATTTGCGGCATAGATAATAGAGATGAAATCACATATTAAATAACGCAGTAAAAAACCAACAAGCAAGATAGAAACATCAATATCAAGAAATCAATGAGCTTTTATAAAATGCTCAGTTGTTTAACCTAATAATAAATGCCTCAAAATAGTTTAACTTTTTTATCAACAAAACGGCGCAAAAACATACCGTGCGCTACGTGAATGAAATTAAAATATCAGGGACATAGTACTGCAGATTTTACGTAGCGCACGATTCAATTTATTACGTCCAAATCAAATTAACTGAGCAGTTTTGAATTAAAAGTGCTGACGTATGTGAGATGTAACCGCACAAACGCCAGTACCGACAATAAGCAAACACAAGCAGCCACGCATAAAAGTTCGTAAGTAATCACAGCCAACAAAACATCCGAATAGAGCGGCATCATCGCCCTAATCGTCCATACACTTAATTACGCATAATGTATATTATGTTAAATTGAGTATTAATGTGGTTATCAATTAGCGCGTACTGTCGTTTCTATTCCAGCTTTGGAATGCCATTCTAGCCAGACTGGAATTCGATATAACTAACATAACTTTAAATTAGTTATCTTAAAGAGCGGAATCAGATTTACATTTCGAATCTTCATGATTATTTATAAACTTAGTAGTTATCTGAAAACACACATTTTATGAGATATATATCTTGATTTTATAGGACTACCTTTGAATAAAGGAGTCGAATCTAAATTAATCAGCCTTTGCCTTTCATAGTTCATTGGACACTAATAAAAGGATTAATCTAACGATTATTTATTGTTAGAAAGCTTTTCTTATTATAATTTTCTTTTACCAAGCAACTAGAAGGTTGGTAAAAGAAGTAAAGACATCGAAATAGCTTCAAAGGATTTTAGATCAAGTGTCATTTTACTAGTGGCTAGTAGTCCCATTCCACATCTAAAATGTTATTGTCCCTACCCGTTTACGACTATAATTATCGCGTTCGAACTATTTAAAAAAAGCATTATAACATGTTGATTATACAGGGTTTCACGCATGATAATTACAGTTATCATGCGTGAATATCCAATAATATCAATACTTTACAATAACACCCAGTATCTTACATAATTCTAGCAAATGCTCTAACCAGGTTAACACATGTCTTCTAAGCTTAATAATTCGCATACCTCATCTGTTGGTAAGTATGAAGATGAAGAGTGTGTAAATTCAATATCACAAATTTCTAATAGCTATATTGGCACTGTTTCGGGAGGCCTCAGTACCAAGGGCCCCGGTGGTAATAGTAATACATCGCAACATTCGTTAGTGTCTAACGAGACCATGTCATCTTCGAAAAGCTTCGAAAGTTATTACCGTGATATTTTTACTAAGTTACCTTACAACACCCAACGTGCTTATATTAGTGACTATAACGAGTTCGCCATATTTTGTAAGCAAACAGGCTTATCTGGTTTCTCTGATAGCTTCGAACATAACGAGACATGTATAAAACGATATGTAGAAGAACTGTGTCGTTCTCCCCTAGCCTATAGAACCATAAAACGCCGACTCTCAGCGCTGAGTAAATTCTTAGGTGTGGCGAAATTGCCAAACCCAATAATAAGGTCGGCTTATTTGAGGGACTTCATTCGCCTATCATTGATCGAAAACAAAAAGTTTAGGCTATCGCATAAGCAAGCTGTGCCACTAACCATTGATATGGTTGAACAGATCAATAATGCGATCATTCCCGATTCATTATTAGAACTTCGTGACCTTGCAATTATCAATTTGATGTTTGACGCGTTACTTCGCGCAGATGAACTTGTGCGCGTTTGCGTTGAGGATATATCCGCACGAAATAATACTTTACTCGTTGTATCATCGAAAAGTGACCAGTCCGGTCAGGGTCAATACCGCTACGTGTCTGCTAGTACTATTTCCATGGTACAAGAGTATATTAATGAAGCGAACATCGATCCAAAAACTAAAGAGCAACGCCTTCCTTCAGATTTACGTGGCCTACATAAGGGCATTCTTTTCAGGCGGCTTACGAACCATAAAACGGCACTTTTGCCATTTGACGAACATATTCCAAGCCACCAAGCTAACGTTTTAAATTACTCTAGTGTTTACAGAATTTGGCAACGAATTGCTCAACGCGCAGGTATTAGCGAAAACATTACCCCTCATAGCGGTCGAGTTGGTGGCGCTGTTTCTCTTGCCGAAGACGGTGCAACTTTACCTGAGCTCCAACTTGCTGGCGGCTGGCAGTCACCAGAAATGCCCGGACATTATACAAAACAAGCTAATGTAAAAAGGGGCGGAATGGCAAAACTATCGGCAAAAAGAAAAAGATAAATTACATATAAATCAATGCAATAAGAAAATAATGGTTACGCATAACTATTATTTAAAATATTACGTACAACTCACCTACTCTATTCACACATTTTTAAATCTGAAACGTTTTTTCGTGCGTAGTAATTGCGTATATTTCACAAATTGTCTCTCAAACGAGAGTCTTCTTCTATGTAGATTAAGCTCTTTCGCATAGTTGAGTGAACGCTTTAATGAAGGGAGTTTTATATGAGCAGCGCAATCGATACTAAGCACGGAAAGTTACTAGCAGAAATGGTGGTTCAATCTTCTTCTTGGAAGATTCAGCCTGAAAAACAGGACCCATTCAAATCACAGGAAGCGGCAGTCGAGTACTTAAATTCTCACAACGAGCCTCTTTATCTCCATGTTCCGCTAGCCCAATCCGACGACTACGTAAGAATTTGTGTTACGTCGCGAGACGATGATGTGGTGTTCACGATTAAAGATATAAATAATGGCGGTGAAACTTCACTGCACTATTCTCATATCAAAAATTTAGATAGCACCATTCGAACATTAGTCTCTGAAACCTGCGATCAAAAGATAAAAGCCCTATAGCGGCTTTTTTAGCATTGAGCTTGAAAGACGTTATTTTGGTTATAGTTGGTAATGTTTTAGCCTAAAGCATGCTTGCTTTACCAAAGAATGGTAAGCCAGGTAAAACATGCCAAGACTAAACTAACAAAAACAGCAGCGGACCCAATATCTTTCGCTCTGCCAATAAGCAGGTGAATATCTGTACTTACATGGTCACAGAGCTTTTCGACAGCAGTGTTGAGCAGCTCTGTTATCAGTACAATCAACAGTGACATGATAAGCAAAATTCGCTCAATACTTGTAACTTCTAAGAGAAAAGTGACTGGTATTAAAATTAACATTGTGAAAACTTCTTGCCGAACCGCTGCTTCGCTTAAGAACGCTGCGCGCAATCCCTTCAACGAATAGTAAGTTGCGTAAAGAAGCCTAGTTAATCCCTTTCGTTTTACCATCATGTTTAGCATTCACAAAAAATAATACGCTAGCGAACAATCATTACATCTACATGACGATTAAAGGTTTTCTTCCAGTTACTTCCTGCTTAGATCTTTAACTTAGTCCAATTACACCTTAACAGCTAACACATCTGTTTTTACACCGTGTAAAACCGCATTTGCCGTCGAGCCCAATAACAAGCGAAGACCACTCTGACCATGTGTACCTACAACAATAAGATCCGCGTTAATTTTCTCAGCCATGTGGTGTATTTCATCGGCAGGTGAGCCAATCTCTACGTTTACGTGGCTGTAAGGAATGTCGTGTTTAGACGCAACATCTTTTAATTGTCTTAGCGCCTGCTCTCTAACTTCTTCCGAAAAATCACGTTCTAAAAATAACCCATAGGGCTCTACGTTGGTTTGCGGATATGCGACATAAAGCAAATGAATTTTGTGGCTATTACCAGCGATGGCGATGGCTTTTTCTACAACTAATTCATAGTCAGAATAAACATCAATAGGTACTAATATCGTATCGTAGCCTTGCATTGTGACTCTCCTTAACAGTTTAGGAAGTAGTGGTTTTAAGATACCGCTTATTATTCGTACTACATAGTAGAACCACGAAAATTATTATACTTTGCGCTAGGTCAATGTTTACTCCTCAAAATTATCCATACTTGATTTATGTACTACATTTCGTAAATAGTAAAAATTTAGTGAGGGGTATAAATATGAGAACCATAATACTAGTAATAGTGTCGCTTCTACTTTTTGCTTGTGATCAAGGGCCTCAATCGCCACGTGGATTCAGCCTGCCCGAAGGTGATATGGAAAAAGGTTATCAGGTTTTTAAAAAATATCAGTGCCAGGACTGCCATAGAATTGCAGGAGAAAAAGAGCGTGAAAATGCACAGTATTTAGTAGCAAAGCCCATCCCATTAGGAGGCAGCAGCGGAAGAATAACCACTTATGCAGAACTGGTTACCAGCATTATTAACCCTTCACATAAGCTTACCCCACGTCAGCCAGCTAGCTTTACCAGTGAAGACGGTGTCTCATTAATGCGAATAGTAAATGACGAACTTACGGTATCTGAACTTATTGATTTAGTGGCTTACTTGCAACCCAAATATAAAGTAACGCCATATAGAACCAGTGATTACCGCCTTTATCAATTGCGTATTCCTGAGAAAAAAGTGGAATAGAGGTTGAATCTCACTAAGCCTAACTCCTAATTACTAGTTTCAAAGAGAGTTAGGCTTTTTATTTATCATCACCCTAGTTAGAGCTGCACTATACGGCTTTCGTTTCTTTCTCAATTTCAGCCAGTAAACTGCACGGCATAAAACTTCCCGCGTTAGCTTCTTTTAAATGTAGCTTAAATCGCTCAGGTACTTCATCTGTCAAGAAGCTTCCGGTTTTTACAAGTGGAAAAATCTCGTCGTAACGAGCAATGTGGCATTGGTCGACCCGTCTAAATATGTGTGTTCGATTTAATTCACTGGTTTTGATATGACCCGTTGACGATAAGATATCCATTAGCGCGTGAATGGTCTTTTTATGAAAACGGTACACTCGCTCGTACTTGTCTTCCACGTTTAAGCCTTTCTCAAGCTTTGGATCTTGTGTTGCCACGCCTGTTGGGCACTTATTGGTATTGCAGGATAATGACTGGACACAGCCAAGTGCCAGCATCATGCCTCTGGCACTGTTACATAAATCAGCACCCAAGCTTAAATTTTTAGCTAGCTGGAACGCCGTAATGATCTTACCCGAGGCGATGATTTTAATTTTGTCTCGTATTCCAAAGCCAGTGAGGCAATCATCAACAAATGCCAGCGCTTCTCGAAGAGGAAAACCAATCGAGTTGGTATATTCTAGCGGTGCGGCGCCGGTACCGCCTTCGCCCCCGTCTACCGTTATAAAATCTGGCGTTACGCCCTTCTCTACCATGGCTTTACACATGGCAATAAACTCACTTTTTCTACCAAGCGCTAGCTTTATACCTACGGGTTTATAGCCGCTCAATTTGCGCAATTGACTGATAAAGTCCACCATTTCTAATGGCGTGGAAAAGGTTTTGTGTCTTGGCGGTGAATCGACTTGTGTACCAGGCTCAACACCTCTAATTTTGGCAATTTCTGGGGTATTCTTGTAAGCAGGAAGAATACCTCCGTGTCCTGGTTTAGCTCCCTGGCTCAACTTAATTTCTATCATTTTTACATTGTCGAGTTTCGCTTTCTCCTCGAAGAGTACAGGGTCAAACCCGCCATCTTTGCTTCGACAGCCAAAGTAGCCTGTGCCGATTTGCCAAACAATATCGCCGCCATTTTCCAAGTGATACGGGGTTAAGCCGCCCTCGCCCGTATTGTGGTAAAACCCACCTTTGGCCGCCCCTTTATTTAGCGCTAAAATGGCATTTTTAGACAAGCTCCCAAAACTCATAGCGCTTATGTTCAAAACGCTTGCGCTATAGGGCTTTTTGCAATGTGGGCCACCTACGGTAATGCGAGGATCTTCATCCATGTCTTCTACCTCACGGGCAGACAATGAATGTCCAATCCATTCATAGCCATCTTTATAGGTATCTAGCTGGGTACCGAACGGGACAGTTTCCCTACTGTTTTTAGCCCGTTGATAAACAATTGAACGAAACATGCGAGAAATAGGCGCACCACTGGTGTCGGTCTCGATGATATATTGCTGGATGTAAGGCCGAAGCCCTTCAACGGTCCAGCGTACCCTGCCGATCAATGGGAAATTCTTTAATATGGCGTGCTTATTTTGAAAGGCATCGTAAAGACCAAAAACTAGTAGCGTAACTGACAGCAGTAAGAACCACCACACGGGGGTCCACAACAAACCAATAACCAGATTAAAAGCGACCAGTAAACTCAGTACAGTTAGTATTGTAAAACGCATTCAAAGTCCTTCTCTATTTTGGCCATATTTAAATAAGATAATATGCCTACAGCCTTGTTCAATACATCTAAAAACGGGAACTAGATTTATATCTATGCTAATCCATTGATATAAATCAAAAAAACAAGATTTGAGCTTAACGTTAAAATTGGTTACGCGTTACCACAAAATACTATCTTAGACCTTTTTTAGCTGCGAAAACAAGCCATTACATGCTAATCTATTAATTCGATTTTAGCGAGTTGACCTCGTGATTTATGAGTAACACGAGGTTAAATTATGATGTAACCTGCGCTGGGTAGCGGATTTCACGTTCAACATTTTTGAAAGGTAATTCATGGAGTATGCATTTCTTCTTTTCGCATTTATATGCGGTTTAACGGTTAAGCTTATCGGCATTCCTCCTTTAGTTGGCTATCTAGTGGCTGGCTTCTTACTCAATTTCGCAGGCTACACTCTCACTGAAGATTTAACTCAAATCGCTAATCTTGGTATTACCCTAATGCTGTTTACTATCGGCTTAAAACTCAATATAAGAGATTTAAGCCGACGTGAAGTTTGGGCTGGGAGCGTATCTCACACATTAATATGGGTGGGCGTTATCACATGTTGTGTTTATGCAATAGGCGCTGTTGCAGCAAACTTTGTTGATGGACTTACCTGGAAGAGTGCAGCTCTTATCGCTTTTGCTTTAAGCTTCAGTAGCACTGTTTGTGTAGTTAAAGTATTGGAAGAAAGCGGCGAGAGCAAAACACGCCACGGTCGACTGGCCATTGGCATTTTAGTTATGCAAGACGTTTTTGCCGTAATCTTTCTTGTAGCTGCAACAGGCAAGTTACCGTCGGTATGGGCACTTGCCCTTCTCGCATTATTCCCGGCAATGCCAATTATCAACAAGATGATTAATAAATCAGGCCACGGAGAATTATTACCTCTTACAGGTTTCATTCTTGCTTTGGGTGGTTATCATTTATTTGAGCTGGTTAATATTAAAGGCGACCTAGGTGCACTTATCTTTGGAATCATGTTGGCGCAACACGAAAAAGCCTCAGAACTTGCCAAGTCACTACTTAGTTTTAAAGATTTATTTTTAATTGGCTTTTTCCTTACCATAGGGCTAACAGCGCTTCCCAGTCTGAGTATGGTTGTTCTCGCCATTGTATTCTGCTTATTTAT
The DNA here is from genome assembly GCF_017849675.1 of Alteromonas sp. AO-Serp. NCBI lineage: Bacteria > Pseudomonadati > Pseudomonadota > Gammaproteobacteria > Alteromonadales > Alteromonadaceae > Alteromonas > Alteromonas sp. AO-Serp. The sequence continues at coordinate 13,387 of NZ_JAFLMX010000166.1, read as the reverse complement.
ACCGTTAAAAGCTGCGCTGTTTTTCGGTTTGTTTACATCGCTTCGTCTTAGAGGACGTACTGCGTATTTAAGCAGCCTGGTGCTATCAAATTACAGTGAGTTTGGGCTTATTGTTGGGGCGCTTGCAGTTTCTTTAGGATTATTGGCAAATTCATGGTTAGTAGTCATTGCTCTTGCCGTCTCAATCTCATTCGTAATTACCAGCGTGCTCTATCGGAACTCACATTCACGTTATCACAAATATAAGCATGCCATTAAACGCTTCGAGAAAAAGGAACGTTTAAAAGAAGATATTTACCCTACTCTAAACAATGCAGAATTTTTAGTGTTGGGAATGGGGCGTGTTGGTCGCGGTGCTTTTAATGCGCTATCGAAGTTGAGCGATGTGAGCGTGTGGGGCATGGATGCTGATCGGGTTAAAGTTAAGGAACTCGCTGAGGAAGGACTCGATGTTATTTGCGGCGATGGCGAAGACGTGGATTTATGGGACAACCTGGATATTAAGCAGATACAGCTCGTTTTGCTTGCTCTACCATCTATCCAAGATTCGATTAATATCACTCGCCAATTAAAGAACGCTGGTTATACCGGAAAAGTCGCTGCCATAGCTCGCTATGAGGATGAAGTGTCCAGTTTGCTAGACAATGGCGTCGACAAAGTATTCAACTTCTTTACTGAAGCAGGACTTGGTTTTGCTGAAGAAAGCTTAGCCTACGCCCATGAACAACGGTAATGCTGTTCTAAATGCGAACAATGGATGAATTGAGAAACGTTATCGTTTGTAAACAACTGTTTTACAAAGACTTTTTTGACACAACCTCAAATCTAGACTAAACTTCACGCAAATACGTTAATAGGGTTTTCACAATGCAAGGTGATAAACAAGTTGTTGCAAAATTGAACGAAGTGCTGACAAGTGAACTTACTTCGATAAATCAATACTTTCTGCACGCTCGTATGTTCAAAAACTGGGGTTTTTCTGAACTTAACGAAAAGAATTATAAAAAATCGATCAAGGACATGAAGCAAGCGGATGATCTTATCGAACGCATTCTGTTTCTTGAAGGCCTTCCTAATCTTCAAGCTTTAGGTAAGCTTTATATCGGTGAAGACACCGTTGAAATGCTGTCATGTGATGCGCGCTTTCAAAAAGAGCAGCTTCCACTACTTCGTGAAGCTATCGCGCTATGTGAAGAAAAGCAGGATTATGTGTCTCGTGATTTACTTGAAGACCTTCTTGAATATGAAGAAGAGCACTTAGACTGGATTGAAACGCAAGAATACCAAATTGATGCAATGGGTATTGAAAACTACCTACAAGCGCAAGTAATGGGAGATGACTAATGAAAGGTAACCAAGCAATCATCAATGGCTTAAACGAGCTTCTCTCTTATGAGTTGGCTGCCATGGATCAGTATTTCATTCACTCTCAGATGTATCTTGATTGGGGGTTGAATAAGCTTTACGAACGCATCGATCATGAATTTGATGACGAGCGCGGGCATGCAACTAAGCTAATTGAACGCATGCTGTTTTTAGAAGGTACGCCTGACATGGCGAAGCGCACAGGCTTCAAAGTGGGTAAAGATGTACCTGAAATGCTTGAAAGCGATTTACGTGTTGAATATGAAGTTGACGCAAAATTGCGTGAAGTGATAGCGCTATGTGAAACCGAGAAAGACTATGTGACCCGTGACATGCTAATCGTGCTATTAGACGATACTGAAATGGACCATGCACATTGGCTTGAACAGCAACTTGGTCTAATCAAGCGTATCGGTCTTCAAAACTACTTACAGTCTCAAATGTAAGATAAAGCGTTCACGCTACATCACAGCTAATTAATAATAGGCCGCTCTTTAATTCAAGAGCGGCCTTTTTCATGCTTCTTTGCTATCTGTTATTTAGCGAGAGGCTTATTGCCTTTTAAACAGTTACTGCTGCGTAACAAAATACAAATAGCTAGGGCTGTCTTTATCTTTAATGTTCAGGCGTAGCTGCCATTTCATTATCGGCTCACTACAACTTCCTAACATAAACCAACCTGACCACTCACCTTTGCCATTATTATCTAACAGTACGGGAATTTTGCCCATATACATGTTTACGCCCTCAATCCATGCGCTTTCTATTACCTCGCCCTCGGGAACTAAAAGCTTAACCGTTACCGACTCTTCGGCTTCAGGCATGGTAGAAAATGTGGCAATTGCCAACTTGTCATCAATTAAGAATTCGCAAGTTTCATTGACAAAGTTGCAGCTGTTTCCTATTCCATTAACTACGCTCGTGTCTTTTAACACCGAAGACTGGAATTTATGTGCAAGGTATACACACACGGCTACAACAATAATAGCCACTAATGGAAGCTGAGAATGTAAAAATTTTGATCGTTTATTGTTATCGTTATTTAGCATTTCTTAAATTTTGTGTATTTCTTCATTGACGGAGATCAAGCTTAGGTAGTTTATGGTATCTTTTTGTAATTAAAAACCTTATCATCCGCGTACCAACTGGCTTGGAGACAATAATTATTACTCTTTCCGAGCTCGGTGTGAAGCGTTATTCCTTTGCTGATACACGTCTCGACCGTACTATTCCGGCAGTTGGAGACCATAGTTCATTTGAAGTGGAAGATTCATTAAAATGAGTGAAATAAGCCAAGCACAACCTGACTACAATTATAAAGTAGTTAGGCAATTTACCATCATGACCATAGTCTGGGGTATCATTGGTATGGGCCTAGGGGTATTTATTGCCGCGCAGTTATTTGCACCTATGCTTAACTTTGACACACCATGGCTAACATTCTCACGTTTGCGTCCGTTGCACACTAACGCCGTTATTTTTGCCTTCGGCGGCTGTGCGCTATTTGCAACGTCGTACTACATCGTTCAGCGTACCTGCCAGGTAAGACTGTTCAGTGACAAACTTGCCGCATTTACCTTTTGGGGTTGGCAAGCCGTTATCGTTTTAGCTGTTATCACCCTGCCTATGGGTTTAACCAGCTCAAAAGAATACGCTGAACTAGAATGGCCAATTGATATCCTTTTGGCACTGGTTTGGGTCGCTTATATCATTAACTTCTTCGGAACCCTAGTAATCCGTAAAGTTTCGCACATTTATGTTGCAAACTGGTTCTTAGGCGCGTTCATGTTAACTGTTGCAATTCTTCATATTGGTAACAGCATGGCTATTCCGGTATCTTTCACTAAATCGTATTCACTGTATGCAGGCGCAGTAGACGCTATGATGCAGTGGTGGTACGGCCATAACGCGGTAGGCTTTTTCCTAACTGCGGGCTTCCTTGGTATGATGTACTACTTCGTACCTAAGCAAGCTGGTCGCCCGGTTTATTCATACAGACTTTCAATTGTTCACTTCTGGGCACTTATCTCTCTGTATATCTGGGCTGGTCCTCACCACCTTCACTACACTGCCCTACCAGACTGGACTCAGTCGCTAGGTATGGTGATGTCTATTATCCTATTCGTTCCATCTTGGGGTGGTATGATTAACGGTATTATGACGCTATCTGGCGCGTGGCATAAACTTCGCACCGACCCAGTATTGCGTTTCCTAATTGTTTCATTGTCTTTCTACGGTATGTCTACCTTCGAAGGTCCAATGATGGCAATTAAGACCGTTAATGCACTATCTCACTACACTGACTGGACAATTGGTCACGTACACTCTGGCGCTCTAGGTTGGGTTGCAATGGTTTCAATTGGTTCAATTTACCACTTAATTCCAGTGCTATTCGGTCAGCGCGCTATGTATAGCACCAAGCTAGTTAACGTACACTTCTGGTTCGCAACTATCGGTGTTGTTCTATACATCGTAGCAATGTGGATGTCTGGTGTACTACAGGGTCTAATGTGGCGTGCAGTAAATGCTGACGGTACGTTAACCTATAGCTTTGTTGAGTCATTAGAAGCGTCTAAGCCTTTCTATGTGGTTCGTTTCATTGGTGGTTGTTTCGTGGTAGCGGGTATGCTTGTTATGGCATACAACACATGGAAAACCGTTCGTGCACCTAAAGGCAGTATCGCTGCAGACCCAGCGACTCAGCCGGCGTAGTAAAGGAGACGAATAATGAAAAACGCACATGAGTTAATTGAAAAGAACGTCGGTCTGTTAACGGTATTAATCCTTATCGCTATCAGCTTCGGTGCCATGGTTCAAATTACGCCGTTGATGTTTCAACAGCAAACCATGGAACCGGTAACAGGCTTACGTCCATACACCGCGCTTGAGCTTGAAGGCCGTGATATCTACATCCGTGAAGGTTGTGTAGGTTGTCACAGCCAGATGATCCGTCCATTCCGCGCTGAAACAGAGCGTTATGGTCACTACAGCGTTGCTGGCGAATCAGTATGGGAGCACCCTTTCCTTTGGGGTTCTAAGCGTACTGGTCCTGACCTAGCACGTGTTGGTGGTCGTTACAGCGACGAATGGCACCGAGTTCACCTGCTTAATCCTCGTAACGTGGTACCAGAGTCGAACATGCCAGGTTTCCCTTGGCTTGCGGAAAACACGCTTAATGGCGAGTTAACGGCTGAAAAAATGGAAGTATTCCGTGGATTTGGCGTTCCGTATACCGACGAAGATATCGCGGGTGCGAAAGCGGCAGTACAGGGTAAAACGGAAATGCAAGCCCTTATTGCTTATCTACAATCTCTTGGCACACATTTGAAATAATATGGACCAGGGAATTGTAGGCAGCATTTTTACTGTCATCGTCTTTGTAAGCTTCATCGGTGTTGTGTGGTGGGCATTTAGCAGCCGCAACAAGAAAAAATTCGATGAAGCTGCGAACCTAGTGTTTGCAGACGAAGAAAAAGAAAAATCAAAAGAAGATTAGCAGGAGTCTCGAACTCATGAGTATGTTTTGGACAATTTGGATTTCAGTGATAACCCTAGGGTTGATCATTGGTTGCTACTTCCTTCTTCGCTGGTGCCTTTCTAACAAGACCGGCGTAGCTGAAGGTGAGTCAATGGGCCACGAATTTGATGGTATTGAGGAGTTGAACAATCAACTTCCTCGCTGGTGGACAATTATGTTCTACATGACCATCGTTTGGGGCTTTTTATACCTAGCGCTTTATCCTGGCCTAGGTGCGTATGAAGGTATTTTGGGTTGGAAGAGCTCTAACCAAAATATTCAATCGCTAGAAGAGTCAGCTCAAGCGCGTATTGACGCTAAAGAGCAAGGCTACCTAGTAGAATATGACCGTGAACTAGATTTCGCTGCCGAGAAGTTCGACCCGATCTTTGAAGCGTATGCAAAAGTTCCTGTTGAAGAACTGGCTAAAGACCCAGAAGCAAATAAAGTAGGTCAGCGTTTGTTCCTACAAAATTGCTCTCAGTGTCACGGTTCTGATGCACGTGGTCAAAATGGCGGCTTCCCTAACCTAACGGACAACGACTGGTTGTACGGTGGTTCAGGTGCGAAAATCGTTGAAACTCTTACGCTTGGTCGTAAAGCAGCTATGCCAGCATGGCTAGATGCTATGGGTGAAGACGGTATCGAAGAAGTGGTTAACTACGTACTTAGTTTAAGCGGTCGCGATGTGGACCCTCAGCTTGCAGAAGCAGGTAAAGCACGTTTCGCAGCGTGTGCGGCTTGTCACGGTATGGACGGTAAAGGTAACCAAGCACTTGGTGCGCCAAACCTTACTGACAATATCTGGCTATACGGCGGCAGCCACAGAGCGGTAACAGAAACGCTTACTTACGGTCGTAACGGTGTAATGCCTTCATTCAAGAAAACCTTGGGTGATGACAAAATTCACGTTGTCGCAGCGTATGTTTACAGCCTTTCAAATGATTAATGATTTAAATCATTAAATATCTTAAAAAGCCTCGTTACTACGGGGCTTTTTTTATGAGAAAATACAGCGATATAGAGAGTGCTGTACGAACAATCTTTGTTCACATTTAGTATGTCTCGCGAACATTATATTTATTCTTATTTCCCGGCTAAACATGTCGTTGGGGCAGTGAAAATAAATATGTTGTTAGCGAAGTAAACACGAGAAAAGATTTCAATGAATAGACCCTGGTATAAAGAGTTCTGGCCCTGGTTTTTAATTGCCGTTCCTATTATCACGCTCATTATGGGCGGCGTATTATTAAAGCTTGCTATTAGTACTGAAGATAGCCTAGTGGTGGACGACTACTACAAGGAAGGAAAAGCAATTAATGCGCGATTGGATAAAGAAGCCGTAGCCCGTCGCATGAATATCACTACCGATTTAACCATTGAAGATGGCAGCATAGCGCTAGAGTTTCATTCAGGTATTCCACAAGAAGGTAATGCGGTTAAACTAAGCTTTTATCACGTAACGCTTGAAGAGCGTGATGTCAGCGTTTTATTAAGCCGCGATGCTAAGGGTATCTATCGTGGTTTTGTCGAAGAAGATCTTGATGGTAAATGGCGCGTATCGCTAACCCCTATTGATGATAGCTGGAAAATACAAAATACCATCTATCTGCCCCACTCTGGCAAAATGAAATTCAATCCATAATGGCCAATCACGACTGTTACCATTGCGGCTTGCCTATTGCGGGCTCAGACGATGGAAAATTTACTACCGTCATATTAGGGCAGCAACGCGACATGTGTTGCCCTGGATGTTTAGCCGTGGCCGAAGCCATCGTAACCAACGGTCTTGAAGACTATTACCAGTTTAGAACCGAACCAGCGCAAAAATCAGACGATGGTATTCTAGAGACACTCGACAAACTCAAAGTGTATGACGACCCTGCTCTTCAAGAAGAATTCGTTTTTGATGAGGGGCAAGATAAGCAGATTCAATTAACCCTTGAAGGTATTACGTGCGCTGCGTGTGGATGGCTTATCGAAAAGCAGTTGTCAAAAGTAGAAGGGATAAAGCAAGTCGCGGTAAACGTCCAAGAGCGCCGCGCTTTAGTTACTTGGTCACCTTTTCAAATCAAGCTTAGTCAGATTCTTTCTACACTAAAACGCATTGGTTATGTTGGGTCGCCATTTCACCCCGATGAACACGAAGCCAGTTATAAACGCGAACAAAAGACCTTTCTGAAAAAGCTTGGTCTAGCAGGCATTATGACCATGCAGGTGATGATGCTGATGACGGGGCTGTATTTTGACTGGTTTGGCGCTATTGAATTAGAAACCCGACAGTATTTTTACTGGGTTGCCCTTACGCTTACTACACCTGTAGTACTGTACTCAGGCAGCACTTTTTATGTGGGCGCCGCTAAAGCGCTAAGCGCAAGAACGGTTAATATGGATGTGCCCGTTACGCTCGCCATATTCGGTACTTACATTGCAGGAATTCGCTCTACAGTATTAGAGCAAGGCGAAGTGTATTTTGAATCTATTTGTATGTTCATTTTCCTGCTGTTACTCAGCCGCTTTTTAGAACATCGCAGCCGCCATCGCGCCGCACAGATCTCTGCCAATATGATGCAGTATGTACCCGTTTCAGCCACCAAATTGATGCCTGATGGCAGCCTAACCGAGTGTCTGGCAAAGCAGTTAAAAATTGACGATGTGGTGCTGGTTAAGCCTGGTGAAACGATCCCCATTGATGGAGTGGTGACCGAAGGGAACGCAGCGGTTGACGAATCGATGCTTACCGGCGAGTTTAACCCCGTGCGTAAGTCGAACAGTAGCCCGGTTTACGGCGGCACGGTTTGTCAAGATGGTACGCTAACCATTACGGTTACGCAGACCCTTAAAAATGCGCTGGTAAATCAAATTGTACGACTGCAAGCAAGTGCGATGGCGAGTAAGCCTAAAGCAGCGCAGATAGCCGATAATTTTTCTCGCTATTTCGTTACCGCGGTATTGCTGATTTCGGCGTTAACCTATGGCTTTTGGGCGTATCAGGGTAGCGACGAGGCATTTTGGATCACCATATCGGTGCTGGTTGCAACCTGCCCTTGCGCACTAGGGTTGGCTACGCCATCAGCGTTAACCTGCGCTATGGCAAAGTTAAACCGACAAGGTATTTTACTAAAACGGGCCGATGCGCTAGAACAAATTACTGACATTGACACCATCGCTTTAGACAAAACCGGCACGCTCACAAAAGGCAAATTTACTATTTCAAATGCTTGGTACGCTGACGGCGTGGATAGTAATAGTGCGCTATCAATTGCGCGCGCTTTGGAGTCACGCTCTGAACATCCGATTGCCAAAGCCTTTAGCGACGGTGTAGCCCTAAGCGAGATTTCTGCCTCTAGCGGTAGTGCTGACGCCATCGATAACACGGTACACAAAGTGACTAATTTTACCGTTACGCCAGGAGGTGGTATCAGCGGTGAGATCAATGACACGTTGTTTTCTATGGGATCTGCAGCATTCAGCGTTCACGAATCACAGCTAAAACTCATTGAAGCGTTCCCTTCAGCTAACGTGTTTCTCACGGTTAAGGGGCGTATTATGGCGGCGTATGAAGTAAAGGATTCACTAAGAGAAGATACGCAAGAAACTCTCGATATATTAGCTGCAAGCCATACGCTCGCCGTTTTAAGTGGTGATACACAGCAAAACGTTAATGCGCTTACCGCACCATTGCCAATTTCGACCGCTAAAGGTGGCCTAACACCTGAGCAAAAGTACGAAGCCGTTCAAGCTATGCAGCAATCTGGCGCGAAAGTGATGATGATGGGGGATGGTATTAACGACGCTCCAGTTCTTGCCAGCGCTGATGTGGCGATTGCAGTGGGTAATGCCACAGACGTGGCTAAAACTGCCGCCGACGTGATACTGCTTGGCGATCAGTTGCTTTCTGTACCAGAGCTTATTCGAACTGCGCATCAAGTGAAGCAAAAAATAAGGCAAAATATCGGCTGGTCGGTAGGTTACAACGTTTTGATCTTACCTTTCGCCGTATCAGGCCTACTTTCACCCTGGATGGCTGTTGTTGGTATGTCGTTAAGCAGTATCATTGTGGTCACAAACTCAACGCGACTTTTGAGCAAATAGCATGAGTATTATTTACGTATTAATTCCAATCGCCATCATCATTGTTGCCGTCGCTATCGTGATATTCTTTTGGGCGGTGAAAACCAATCAATTTGAAGATTTAGATCGCCAAGGGTATAGCATACTGTTTGACGATGATCTTCCGCCAGAAGAAAAAAAGCTAGCTGAGCAACGCAAGCAACTTCAAGACAGTAAAGTAGACAAAAGCCAAGCGCCACATGGAAGGGATTAACTACTTCTCTGCCTTTCTTATCGGCTTAGCCGGCGGAGTTCACTGTGTGGGAATGTGCGGTGGAATTGTCGCTGCGTTAAGGATGGTATCGCCTAAAGGCGCTTCAGCACTACCCTATACCCTTGCCTATAACATGGGACGTATAGTGAGCTACACCATCGCCGGAGCAATAACCGGGGCACTTGGAAAAATTGCAGCAGATTATATACCTCTTGCCAACTATGCCCTTTCCCTACTTAGCGGAATCATGTTGCTTCTACTGGCGTGTTATTTGGGTAAGTGGTGGACTGGCTTAACAGTGCTGGAAAATGCGGGTAAAGGCCTATTTTCCAAAGTCCAGCCGCTTTCAAAACGCTTTTTGCCCTTTAAGACCCCTTTAAGTGCGTTGCCTTATGGTTTTATTTGGGGTTGGCTTCCTTGCGGTTTGGTGTATTCCACACTTACCTGGTCTCTCGCGGCGGGTAACGCACTAGAAGGCGCTGCTATTATGTTCTTCTTCGGTTTGGGTACATTACCCACCTTGCTCGCTGCAAGCGCTGGTAGCCAATATATTGTTCGAGGTTTTCAACATAATCATTTTAGACAAATTATTGCAGTAATAATGGCAATATATGCAGCTTATCTTATTCATGGCGCAATCGTTTAAAAATGGGTGTATTATTGTCGGGTATTCTTTTAGAGAGCGTGCATTATGAGCAAAGGAAGCCAATTTTCTATTCACTGTCAAAACTGTAGTTTCAGTCACCTGTGTTTACCGGTGGCGTTAAACAAAACAGAAATCGAGTCTCTTGACGATATTATTGAACGCAAGAAGCCGCTTCATAAAGGTGACACGCTGATTCAAACTGGTGATAAATTCCGTTCTCTATTTGCAGTGAGAACTGGTTCATTCAAATCATTTGTGACTAATACCGAAGGTGAAGAACAGATTACTGGTTTCCACTTTCCTGGTGACATTATCGGTTTCGATGCATTAAGAGAGAACAAACACCAAAGCTATACCTCTGCGTTAGAAACTGCCATGGTGTGTGAGCTTCCCTACGAGACCCTCGACGAAATGTCTGTGCAATTTCCAAAGCTGCGCCACCAGATCATGAGCTTCATGAGCGCTGAAATAAAACAAGATCACGACATGATCATGCTTTTAAACAAGCGAACCGCAGAAGAGCGTTTATTGTATTTTATATCACATCTATCTCAGCGCTTTGAAGAGCGTGGCTTTTCCCATAGAGAATTCCACTTAACCATGACGCGCAACGAAATTGGAAACTATTTAGGATTAACGATTGAAACGATTAGTCGTCTGTTAAGCCGTTTTCAAAAAGACAACATCATAAAAGTAGACGGCAAGCTTATTACTATTTTGGATTTCGATAGACTAAACACCAAACTAGCGGCGCTTAACGGCCCAAGCGTTGTCTGCGGTTAGTCTTTTTTAAGTGTTAAATAAGGCGCGCACTAAGCGCGCTTTTTTGTGACCTTTGGTAGCCACCTATCTACCCTTTCAGCGCCACGCTGGTTGCTCCATGTTCAATTCGTTAAGTTCACTCATGGTCGCCTCGTAAAATTCTTGATCTAAAACAACTTACGTTTTTCCCAATGTCGTTTATAGTTAGTATTAGAAAGCTTCGATTTCGACAGCCGCTACTAAGTTTCGTAGTTAGGGGGACGTTATGATTGAGTGTAAACGAATTCTGGCCGTGGTAGATGCCGAGCGCGATAACCAACCTGCACTAAGCCGAGCTTATGAACTCGCTTCAAAAACAGGCGCTTCAGTTACCGCCATGATGGTGGTATACGACTTATCTTATGATATGACGACCATGCTTAGCCCGGATGAGCGCGAGTCAATGCGCGATGCAGTTACAAAGGAGCATGCAAAATGGCTTGCCACCCACTTAAGAGAACAAGGATTCACTGAAACTGATATCGTTGTAGAATGGAATAATCGTGCGTATGAGTCGATTATTTACTACACCCTAAACAATCAGATAGATTTAGTGGTAAAGGCAACCAAAAAGCACGACGATCTTGCTTCTGTTATTTTCACCCCCACCGACTGGCATTTAATGCGTAAATGCCCTCGCCCAGTATTGCTCGTTAAAGAGCACGACTGGCCAGAAGGAGGAGAGATTATTGCTGCAGTAAACGTAGGCAGTGAAGACGATGAGCATGCCGCACTTAACGATAAGCTCACCCTCATTGCTAACGACTACGCCTCTTTATTGAAAGGTAGCGTAAATTTGGTCAACAGTTACCCTTCTACACCACTTAATATCGCCATAGAAGTACCTGAGTTCGACCCCGATACCTATCACGACGCGGTAAAAAATCATCATTTAAAGGAAATGCGTAGTCACGCATTAAAGTACGGTATTCCTGAGAACAAATGCGTAGTAAGAGAAGGCCTTCCGGAAAAAGTTATCCCGCAAGTGGCAAAAACACTGGATGCAGAGCTGGTTGTTATTGGTACCGTTGGCCGTGTGGGCATTTCAGCGGCCCTAATTGGTAACACTGCAGAACACGTGATCGACGAACTCAATTGCGATGTGCTTGCTATTAAGCCAGATGGATTTGTGTCGCCGTTGTCGGTGTAGTCTTTTCATCAGTACTACATAGCCCGTGTTTGCCGTTACTTAGCGGCCAACACGGTATGTCACCAACAAATTTAACTTCACAAGCATGGTCTCGAAAAGCCGCTTTAATGTATAATGGTGGCTTTATCACAAACCAAGCTAGTTAATTATGAGTTTAGGCACAAACAGTGCTGACGCGTCGCCATTAAATGCTGCGCAAAGTAAGCAAAAGTACAACTTCAACAAACTTCAGAAACGACTTCGCCGCAATGTGGGTAAAGCCATTGGCGATTTCGGTATGATTGAAAACAACGACAAAGTAATGGTGTGTTTATCTGGCGGTAAAGACAGCTACACCATGCTAGATATTTTATTGTTTTTAAAGAAGATTGCGCCTATTCATTTTGATATCGTTGCGGTTAATCTTGACCAAAAGCAGCCTGGTTTCCCCGAACATATCTTGCCTGAATATCTAGAAAGCATTGGCGTTGACTACAAAATTGTAGAAGAAGACACCTACTCTATTGTTAAAGACAAAATTCCAGAGGGAAAGACAACATGCTCTCTCTGTTCTCGCTTGCGCCGTGGTATTCTGTACCGCACGGCAAAAGAGTTAGGTGCGACTAAAATTGCATTAGGTCATCACCGCGACGACATGCTAGAAACGTTTTTCCTCAATATGTTTCATGGTGGCAAGCTTAAGTCTATGCCGCCAAAGCTAGTCAGCGATAACGGTGAACACATCGTTATTCGTCCATTGGCATACTGCACAGAAAAAGACATCGAGAAATATTCTCAGGCCGCTGAATTTCCGATTATTCCGTGTAACCTTTGTGGCTCACAAGAAAACCTACAGCGCCAAAACATAAAGGCTATGCTTCAAGACTGGAACCGTCGCTTCCCAGGTCGTATAGAGTCGATGTTCCGTGCGCTTCAAAACGTAGCGCCTTCACACTTAATCGACAGCAACCTTTATGATTTTAAAGCTATAGCCACACAAGAAGGCCCGGTAGAAGACGGTGATATCGGGTTCGATGAACCTTCTTTCACTACAGAAAATAGTACGGACTTCAGTGATGAAGATAATACTATTGAAGTAATAAACATTATGGAACCTAAGTAAATGAAAATTGGACTTGCGCTAGGTGCCGGTGCCGCAAGGGGCTGGACTCACATTGGCATAATTGAAGCATTAGAAAAACTCGGCGTAAAAATTGACGTTGTAGCGGGATGTTCTATTGGTGCTTATGTTGGTGCTGCCTACGCAAGTGGCAAGCTGGAAGGCTTGAAAGAGTGGGCCTGTTCCCTTAGCGACTGGCAGGTACTTGCTCTTATGGGTGTAGGACTTAGACGCGGCGGCATTGCCAGCGGACAGAAGGTTTTCGACAAGCTAGCAAGCGAGTTTTGTGAATCGACTTATGAAGACATGCTTAAGCCGTTTGCGGCTGTGGCTACCGACCTTTATACGCCGTGAAGTAGTGTTTAACTCTGGTCCTATCGGAGACACCATTCAAGCATCCTGCGCTATTCCCGCACTTTTTGCGCCCGTAGCACATGGTGATCGTTGGTTGGTAGACGGTGCCGTTGTAAACCCTGTACCGG